>CAZXKS010000001.1:0-1506 GCA_964641265.1 uncultured Methanosarcinales archaeon
CAAAATATAAATTTTTAGCTTAAAAGTATAAGTTTTTTAGAAAGTCATATATATCGCCTCAGCTTCAATAGGCGTATGCAACGCAAACTGGTTCAGATGGGCAAGCATACCTTGATGGCAGCCATCCCAAGCAAATGGATTCAGCGCCATCGCTTGAAGAAAGGAAACAATGTGGAATTCACAGAAGTAGAGAACAAGCTAGTGCTGACCTCCACAGCCGAGATTTATGAACGAAAGACAGAAGTCAACATCACTTCTCCAACAATCGAAGTCGTTTGGCGTGTCGTACAGCCTGTTTATACTTCTGGTTATGACGAAGTAAAAATCAATTTTAAAGACAAAAAAGCATTGAAAATCATTGAGGACTGCATGCAAAACCTCATTGGTTTTGAGATTGTTGAAACTGCTCCCAATCATGTAATTGTAAAATCAGTCTCAAAGCAGCTTGATGAGGAGTTTCCGAGCATTCTTAGACGAACTTGGCTAATTTACAAGCAAATGGCAGATGTTGCCAAAGATATATTTGATAAAAAAGAAAAGTCAAGGCTTGCAGAAATACGTCCATTGGAACTTACGATTAACAAATACACCATGTTCTTGAAAAGAGTCATAAACAGAACCGGCTACAAATATCCGCATTATGTTTACCTGATTGTCTCATTCCTTGAGCTCGCAGCAAACCATTTTGAATACATCAGAAAATATTACGAGCTAAACCAGAGAGCAAAGATAGAAAATGTTGCTGCAAGTGATTTCAAAAAGCTGCATGACCTGATTGGAAAAGTTTACGAGCTGTACTTTGATTATAGCGACGAAAAATTCCGCTGGATTGCAGAAGCACAGCCACACTTTTTCTGGTTCAAAAACATCAAGGACTTCAATATTAGATTCAATTTCAAATCAATGTCAGAATACCTAGTGCAAATTGCAAGACAAATACAGGCATTACATACTTAAGAAATCTACTTCGCTTTTCTGGAGGGTCTGGCTTTATCTGGTTAGAATATTTGAATAAATTTTCATTTCAAGCTTTATCGTAATCTATAATAATTTCAGCACATCTACCATCCTGCAAGAATATCCCCATTCGTTGTCGTACCATCCGCTTACTGATACCATGGTTCCGTCTATGACTTGTGTGCTTGGCGCGTCAAAGATGCAGCTGTGTGGATTGTGAATTATGTCTCTGCTTACTAATGGCTCGTCTGAGTACTCCAGTATTCCTTTCATGTGGTATTGTGCTACTTGTTTGAACAGCCAGTTTACTTTCTCTATGTCTGCTGGTTTTTCTACTTCTGCTACGAAGTTTACTATGCTGCCGTCTGGTACTGGCACTCGCCATGCAAAGCCGTCTAGTTTTCCTTTTAGTGAGGGTATGACTTCTCCTACTGTTTTTGCTGCTCCTGTTGTTGTTGGTATGATTGATACTGCTGCGCTTCGCGCCCTTCTTAAGTCCTTATGTGGCGCATCTACCAGTCTTTGGTCTGCTGTGTATGCGTGTGCTGT
>CAZXKS010000001.1:1606-12692 GCA_964641265.1 uncultured Methanosarcinales archaeon
AGTCCTTATGTGGCGCATCTACCAGTCTTTGGTCTGCTGTGTATGCGTGTGCTGTTACCATGAATCCTCTTTTTAATCCAAAATTGTCGTTTAGTACCTTTACAATTGGGGCCAGACAATTTGTTGTGCAGCTCGCATTTGATATTATGTTGTGTTTTGTTTTGTCGTATTCTTTCTCATTCACACCAAGTACTATTGTTATGTCAGGATTTTTTGCTGGCGCGGAAATTAGTACTTTTTTTGCTCCTGCTTTGATGTGTTGCATTGCTCCTTCTCTGTCCGTGAATAGTCCTGTACTCTCCACAACAACGTCGATCTTAAGTTCTTTCCATGGCAGTTTTGTCGGGTCTTTTTCTGATAAGACTTTGATTGTTTTGCCGTTCACGATTAAATTCTTCTCGTCGTATTCTACCGGGTATGGTGATTTGCCGTGTACCGAGTCATAGCGTAACAAATGTGCAAGTGTTCTAGTGTCTGTTAAATCGTTTACTGCTACCCATTCTATGTTTTTGTCATCTATTCCTGCTTGTAGAATTTGTCTTCCTATTCTGCCGAATCCGTTAATAGCTACTCTTACCATCTTTTTTGTTTAAGCTTATCTAGTTGTATATAAAATTAACTTGTCAAAGTAATTATTCTCTCGTGTGCTTTAACAATATCCTTTTCTGATACGTAAATCAGGAATTGTGGCGGGCAGGTTATCATTTCGTGCACGTTGATGTTTGCGAGCGCGAGTTCTGCTGCTATTCTCGCAAGCACTCCTTTTGTTTTGATGGCTTTTTCTGCCACTGTGACGCTTATTTCGCTTAGGTCTCTTTCGACTTGTGCGTTTTTGAATACTTTGGTGATTCTTTCAACCTGGCCGTTTTCGACAAGGATTTTGACTTCGTCTGTTCCTGTTGTTACCCTCATTGCTGGCAGGATTCCGTTTAGTTTTGCGAATGCAATATGTGGTGGAATGTTTAATGTGATGCAGGCTATGTTGTTTTTTGTGCTTATGACCGAGTCTCTGAATATATTGTGGAGTGTTTTTTCTTCTTCTTGGTGTTCTGCGAGTGGAAAGCGTCTTATGCTTGAAATCACGGCATCCAGAGAAGCTTTTATCTCATATTTGTTAATCAGGTATTTTGCGAGCGCCCTTGTGTTTATTAGTTTTCTCTGCATGTCCCGCATTATTGCAGGGTCTGTTTGCATTGCCTTCCATATTTGCTGGTTTATGCTTTCCATGAGGCTTTGTCATCGCAAGACCTATAAAAAAGTATCGCTTTTGACACATTTGAGTCAAAAAGCCGTTAAATACCTCATTTCAGTCATAACATATATAAACTCTACCAGTATAGGTTTTCGGATACTGATGTGAGTGACATGCCAGAAATAAGCGAACTAGTGACGGAAAGCGAAACGGGTTCTCGCACTGCGGTTCTTGAACGTGATTTGACTTGCTTGCTTGAGGTTGGTTATGCCTTACGTTCTGTCCCTGAAAGCGATATCGAACTCTGGGTTAAAGGTCAGGAGCGTTGCGGTGCTCCACCTCGTCCTCACAAGCAGGAAGTAACGCTTCTAAGAGACCGCCCTGTTGAAACTAACAAGTACGAGGTTGTCGTGCCTTCTGGCGAAATTTATACTCTTGTTGTTGAGCCTATTGTTAAGCCAGATGCAGGTGTACGCATTCATAACAATAAAGTCACAATAAGATTTTCTAAGAAATACTTTGAAGGGCCAAATTCCTCAGTAAGCCCCGCCCCTCCAAATGAGCACAGGTTAAGCGCGTTGCTCCAGGTAATCGGCAACCTGCCTTCGGAGTATGCTTCCTTGGATAGAGATAATAAGACGAAGCTTGTACCTTTAAAGTTCGTTTCCTTTGATAATGTGGTGGAGCTTGTTAAGGCTTACAATGGATTCAGGACTGATAAAAACAATCCTGTTGAGCGTAATCCGTTTTTTGGAATTGCAAGATTCCACGATGCGAATTTCGAATGTCAATGTGGGCTCAAGCCTGAGAAATTGAACGTTTATGTTGATATCGAACGCGGATATGCGCATGGAGGCAACTATATTGAAATGAGCCTGAGAGTCGTGCTTCCTGAAAAGCGAGATAGGACGTTTCTGACAAAAATCATATCCCTTAAGGGCAGAAAACCTTAAATACATACTTCTTGAAGTTTTTTCAAAAGAGGTTAAATGTCAAAGATTGCTTTTTTCGAGTTGGAAAAGTTTGGATTGGGAGACAAGAAGGATTACATCAAGCAGTTTCTGAAGGGGCATGATATTTCCTTTGTTGAAGAGCCTTTGACAGAGCAGAACGCTGACAAGGCTTCTGATTGCGAGGTTGTGGCGTTTTTCATTTATTCTAAGGTTGGTAATGGTATTTTGAAGAAATTGCCGAAATTGAAGCTCGCAACAACAATGTCTACTGGTTTTGACCATGTTGATCTTGATGCTTGCAGGAAAAAGAGCATTGTTGCTTGCAATGTTCCTGCTTATGGTGATAATACTGTTGCAGAGCACGCTATGGCTTTATTATTGGCTATTTCCAGGAAGCTTGTTCCTAGCATCGAACGCACTAGAAAGGGTGATTTTAGCTTGGAGGGCTTGCGGGGTTTTGATTTGAAGGGTAAGACTCTTGGTATTCTTGGCACTGGCAGGATTGGCAGGAATGTTGCTCATTTTGCCGAGGCATTTGGAATGAAAGTTATTGCTTTCGACAAGTTTCCGAATGATGCTTTGGCTAAGGAGTGTGGATTTACTTATGTTGCGTTTGACAAGTTGCTTGCAGAGTCAGATGTTCTTAGCGTTCATTTGCCCGAATCACCCGAAACTCATCATATAATCAACAAAGACAATGTTAAAAAAATAAAGAAGGGTTGTGTTCTTATCAATACTGCCCGTGGTGGCTTGATTGAAACAGAAGCCATCTTATTGGGATTGAAAGAAGGCATTTTTTCTGGTTGTGGTTTGGATGTTTTGGAGGAGGAGTGCGCTATTAAGGAAGAAGCTGAATTGTTGCATGAGACTTTCCAGAAGACTTGTGATTTGAAAACTTTGTTGGAAGAGCATATGCTTATTCAGCACCCTAAAGTCATTATCACTCCTCATAATGCTTTCAATAGCTCTGAAGCGTTGATGCGTATTCTTGATACAACTATCGATAACATTAATGCTTTTTTTGCTGGTGTGCCGAAGAATAAGATTACATAGGTAATTGGCGTTACATGAATATTGTCTCGGCTTGATATGCAGCCAGTGCCAGTATTGCAAAGAGCGCTGTCCAGACGAGGTTTTCAATAATTTTTTTCCATGTCAATGGTATTTTTATTGATGTTCCATAGCATCCGCAGTTTTCTATTTTCTTTTTGTTCATGTATCCTTTTATGGTGAAGAGGTCTGCTATGAGCATTAATGTCAGGCCTGCAATTGCACCGTACATCAAATACTTGCCTGAGAGTATCCACCAGCCTACTATGAATTCTAGGATTGGCTGGGCATATGCTGCTGGTTTTACCGCCCATTTTGGAAGTATGTTATATGAAGCAACTATTACTTTGAAGCCTTTTAAGTCTGGGAATTTTAGGGATGCTGTTATTACGAACAATATGCCTAGTACGATTCGTAATGCTGGGATGAAGTATAGTAATACCATGATTCACCTTTTTTTGTTAGATAACAATTTGGTGATTTATAAATGTTGGGTAGAAACTTTTTTATAGAATCAGTTAAGAAGAATTGTTATGCGTTCGATAAAAGAGGTTGATGTTTACGGTAAAAGGGTTCTGGTGCGTGTTGATTTTAATGTTCCTTTGAAGGATGGCAGGGTTGTTGATGATTCTCGTATTCGTGCTGCTTTGCCGACTATTGAGTTTTTGAGGAAAAAAGAGGCAAAGGTGATTCTTGTTTCTCATCTTGGAAGGCCTGATGGCAAGGTTGTTGATGAGTTGCGCTTGGAGCCTGTTGCTGTGAGGCTTTCAAAGCTCTTAAAGTATCCTGTTCATTACGAGCCTGATTGTATTGGTGCTGAGATTGAGGATAGGGTTCGTGGTTTGCATTATGGTGATGTGATGCTTTTGGAGAATTTGCGTTTTTATCCTGAGGAGGAAGCCGATGGTGAGCTTTTTGCTCAAAAGCTTGCGTCTTTGGGGGATGTTTTTGTTAATGATGCTTTTGGGGTTTCCCATCGCGCTCATGCTAGTGTTCATGCTGTTACTAAATTTCTTCCTTCTTATGCTGGTTTTCTTTTGCTGAAGGAAGTCGAGGTTCTTTCCGCTTTGTTGAAAATGCCTAAAAGGCCTTTTGTTGCTGTTCTTGGTGGTGCTAAGGTGAGTGATAAGATTGGCGTGATTGAGAATTTGTTGAGAAAGGTGGACACGATTCTTATTGGTGGTGCTATGATGTTTACTTTTTACAAGGCTTTGGGTTATGAGGTTGGTAAGAGTAAATTTGAGGCTGACAAGGTTAAGTTGGCCAGGTTGTTGTTAAAGAAGGGTAAGAAAAAGATTGCTTTGCCTGTTGATGTTGTGACCAAGTCTAAAGTTGTGCATGCTGCTGGAATGCCTAAGAGTATGATGGGTTTGGATATTGGTCCTGAGACGCAGGCTATTTATTCTGAGATTATTCGTGATGCCAGGACTGTTTTTTGGAATGGCCCTATGGGCATGTTTGAGCTCAGGTCTTTTGCTAAGGGTACTCTTGCTGTTGCAAAGGCCATGGCAAAGTGTAAAGGTGTTACTGTTGTTGGTGGTGGTGATACTGTTGCTGCAATCTCTGGCTTTGAGAAGAAATTTACTCATGTGAGCACTGGTGGTGGTGCTTCGTTGGAGTTTTTGGAGGGTAAAAAGCTGCCTGGCATTGTTGCTTTGGAGCAGAATGTTTTACAATAGAACTATTTTTTGCTTCTCTAATTCCTGTCTCAGCTGTTCTTTGGCTTCGTCTTCTATTGGTGGTTTGAGTTTTGAGATTGTGTTCTCTAATTCTTGAATTTCGTTTTTGATGTTTTTCAGCTCTTCAGCGTATTGTTCGTATTCTTTCATTATTGGTCTTTGTGCTACTTCGTGGTGTATGTCTGCTTCTCTTTTTTTTGCGTTTGCGTAGCGGTGTATCATGGCGCTCAGGTTTTCTCTTGTAATTTGTTTTATTGACTCTAGTGCTTTTTGGACTCTTTCTGGTTTCAGTTCTACTTGCCCGTCGGTGAGCGCCATTTTGATTCCTTGGATGTGTTTTAGAATGCCTAATGAGTAATCGTGTATGAGTGTGTTTAGTGGGTTTTCTGCGTATTTTGCCAGGTTTTCGTTTTTCATTTTATGCGCGTATTTTTTTATTGGGTCTGATAGTGGCAGAAATAGTCCTGTTATGGTTTGTTCTGCTTCTTGTCGTTCTTTTGCCGTGCTTATTACGTCCTCTTTTATTTTGATGTATTCTGGTCTTTCTGTTAGTGCTTCTTTTTCTTTTTTTAGCGTTTCGTTTTTGTTTTTTAGCTGTTGTAGTCTTTCTTCGAACTCTGCTTTTTGTTTTTTTACGTTTTCTTGTTCTGTTTTGATATCGTTTATTTGTTGTAATAGTTTTTGGATTGTTTCTAGTTGTTCTTTTTTTATTTGTAGACTCTTTAGCTCGCTGATTTTTGCTTCTGTTTCGGCCAGGCTTTTTCGTATTTCTTTGACTTCTTCTCCGAAGAATTCTGATAGTATTGCTGCTGGTCTTGCAGTGCCTTGTGCGTATTGCTGGAACAGGATGTCTAGTTGGCTGAAGTCTGGTGCTTCTTTTGGCACGAACAGGTTGTCAGCAAACCTGTTTGATAGTTTTATGAATTGTTCTCGGTTTCCTTGCATGTAGTGTTTGGCTCTTTCTGGTATGTTTGGATTGCGTAGTTCTGCTTGTTCTAGGGCTGAAATTTTTTGTTTTGCTGTTTTTAGAAGTTCTGGAAATTCCTGTTGGATTGCTCCTGTAGCTTGTTGTTGTTCATGCTGTTGTTTTTTTTGTTCTTCTTCAAGCCAGTTTTTGACTTCTTCCAACGTCTTTTTTTGGAAGAAGAGCCTTTTTAGCCATTTCATGGCTTTTTTAGCTGAACCAAATGTTTATATAGTTTTATAGACTGGAGTGGTATTGTGAAAAAATCGCTTGCAACAAGGCAGCGAATTGCGTTGGAACGAATTAATGTGCTGTTTCAGCAAGCATCCTTGCGTCATGCTTATGCAAAGAGGTATGTTGTTTTGGCGCGAAGGATGTCTTCGAGGCATAAAGTTCGTATTCCAGAAAAGTGGCACAGGCGTTTTTGCAAGGCTTGCAGCGCTTTTTTGGTGCCTGGCAGAAATTGTACTGTTCGCAAGCATGAAAGGTGGATTGCCATAAAGTGTCTTGAGTGTAACAGTGTTCGCCGTATTGGTTTGGAGAGATGAAATATGAAGGAGTTTTGGTTTTTGATTGGGATTTTGTTGATGTTTGGTGTTCTTGCTGGTTTTTCCAGCATGAGCCCAACAAGTGCTTTTGCTGTGAATTTGCCTCCTAGCTGGGATTTTCCTTCCACAGAATTTACCATTGATGAGTCTTTGGAATTGGATCTTTCTGATGCTTTTTTTGATCCTGATGGTGATCCTTTGTCTTTTGCTGTTTCTCCTGATACCGGCCTTAGCGCAGGCGTTTATGGTGATATTTTGCTTGTGTTTGCTGATCAGGATGGAGAGCTTACTCTTATGGCCAGCGATGGCAAGAATGTTGTTTCTAAAAAGATTGTTATTCATAAAAGATGAAGTTTGCTGATATCGAAAGGATGATTGATCTTGCGCGTTCTGATATGGGTAGAGTTAGGTTTTTGGAGCGTGTTATTCCTAAATTGCGTGGTCCTGAGTTGCGTTCTGCGCTGATCGTGCTTGCAAATTTGTATGTGCTTCAGAGAAACTTCAGAAAAGCTGCAGAGCTTTTTGAGCTTGTTGGTATGCACGAGGATGCTGTAAAAGCGCGTTCTAGATTCTGACTTTTAGGTGTTCTTTTTGTAATAGCAGCGTGTAGATGAACATGCATATAATGATTAATTCAAAGAATCCGTTGATGTGCACCGGGATGTTTATGACTCCTGATGCTCTTAGTACTGTCAGAAGTTCTTCTACTATGAATACTAATACTGCGAAGAATAATAGTTTCCACGGCATCAGGTATACTCTTTTGTCTCTCACTGGTGTTGTGAAGAGTTTGAGAAACAAGACTATTACAACAATTACTAGTCCTAGATTGTATAGGGGTGCTGCTTCTGCAAGGCTTAGTGCTAGACTCATTCTTCACACCCGCGTGTTATGTTAATTTGTTTGAGCAGTGCTGCTATTAGGAAAATTAGTATGAAGCTTGGTATGACGTGCGTTAGCCATGGTGTGCTCCAGATTCCGAATACTTTGAGTGCTCCGAAGACTTCTTCTGCTGTGAATAACACGAGTGCGATGATTAATGGTTTCCATGCTGCTAGGTATTTGCGCTGTTTTGCACTTTCAAACATTGTCAGCGCTAGTACTCCTGCTATCAGGCTTAGAAAAACTGTGGTAATGATTGCTATGCCGTATACCCAGTCGTATGGAGTTAATACCATCTTTTACCTCTTTTTGGTGCAATGTGTGAGGTTAATGCTATTTAAAGGTTTCGAACGAACTTTGTTTGGAGTTGTTTTGAACAACCTTGAGCTTCGTTAATCATTTATACAAGGTGTTCTTTATTTAGAACATGAGTATTTTGGAATTGTTGTATCTGATGCTTCCTGCTTATTTTGCAAATATGGCGCCTGTTTTTGTCAGGCGAATTCCTTGGAATGCTCCAATGGACTTTGGTTTTTCTCTGGGAGGCATTAGACTTTTCGGCGCCAATAAAACTTGGAAAGGTTTTGTAGCTGGAATTGTTCTTGCCCTGATGGCAGGACTTGCCATGGCAGTTGTGTATTGGCCTTTTGCCTTTTCTCCTTTGCTTTGGAGCTTATTGGCCGGTTCCGGTGCCTTGATCGGCGATGTAATCAAAAGTTTTTTCAAGCGCCGTGTTGGCATTAAGCCTGGTGCTCCTTGGATTCCTTTTGACCAGCTTGATTATTCTGTTGGGGCTTTGGCGTTGGGCAGTTTTGTCTTTTTTCCTGGCTGGTTGAATGCAGTATTTATTGTTATCATTAGTGTTTTTGGCCATATTGTTATTAACCAAGTTGGATATTATCTTGGCATTCGTGATGTGAAATGGTGAATTGGGCTAACTTGTTGACTTTTGCAAGAATCGCGTTTATTCCTGTTTTCATTGCCGTACTTTACTTGCCTATACCTTTCAGGGAGCGGGTCGCAGCAGTGGTTTTTTGTATTCTCGCAGCAACAGATGCCATTGATGGTTATATTGCACGTAGGCAGAAAATGGTTACTCGTTTTGGCGCCATTTTGGATCCTTTGGCTGATAAATTGTTGGTTCTTTCTGCTCTGATTTTTTTGATTGGTAGGGGCGTGCCTGCTTGGATGGCTTGGGTTATTATTGCCAGGGAGTTTTCTGTTGTTGGGCTTCGTTTGCTAGTTGCCCCTAAAACTGTTATCGCGCCTTCCTTGCTTGGCAAGCTTAAGACAGCTGCAGAAATGGTCGGCATTGTTTTTGTTTTGTTGGGCTTTTGGCTTGCCTGGTGGGTTTTGCTTGCCGCAGTTGTCTTGTCTGTTGTTTCCGCTTTGCAGTATTTCTGGCGCGTTAGAAAGGCAGTGAAGATATGATGGCAATTGTAGCATAAATTGTTGCCATAATGCTGAGCTTTTTCGATTCTTTCCAATGTAGCGTTCCTGTTGGTATGAAGTAGAGAAAGATTGGTATTTGGGTATTTGGAGCAAGTATTGCAGGCACTGCGAGTATTGGCATTAGTTCAATATAATGTTGGAATTTTGTTTTCCATAGAAAACCAAAAATTAGAACGCCGGCAATTGTTGCCGTCATTTGCCATTTCCAAATCAAGGTTGCAAAGATTATTGCAAGTAATGCGTGTTGTAAGATTATGAAGTATTTTTTGCCGTCTTTTAGTTCGCTTTTGGCGAGTTGTGTAACAATGATGCCTGCCAGAATTCCGAGGAGTGGTGCGAGTGCTGCTAGTGCCCCCATTCAGAATGCCCCCATTGGACTAACAAATCTACTCCTAGCCTGTTTACTTCTAGTGGCACGTCGCATGCTCCCCAGCAGCTGCCCAGCCATGTTATGACTTTTGCTCCTGTTCTTTTTTGCAGCTCGTTTACTATTTCTTTTGCATGCGGCTTTAGCCCATCTGGCAGTTGTATGCATACTATTTTTGCTTTTTCTGCTTTGATTTTGGCTTCTACCGCTTCTAGTTCTAAGTCGTAGTTTTCGAGCATATCACAGTTTTCTTCGTCGGTGTTTATTAAGATTGTGATTTCCGTAAGATTTACGGAATTTGCACTGGACACTGGACATGCGTGCGCAGCGTATATAAACACAGTTTGCTAAATTGTTTTTATGGACAAAGATGTTGCCTGTTCAGAGCTTCTTGGAATTCTTTGTGGTGATGGTTGTTTATCAAATCCGCAGAGGAAAAACCATGTAAAATATTATGTTTATATTTGTGGCAATAAATTAAAAGATTTTGAGTTCGTCAGCAAACATATTCCTTTTTTATTCTCGTATTGTTTTGAAAAATCTGTAATGGCAAAACTAAAAAAGGGTGAAAACACAATTTACATAAAATTCAGTGATAAGGCATTATTTACAAAACTTAAGAATTTGGGCATTTCTGTGGGCGTTAAATATGCAAACCTTCATATTCCGGCATTTGCCCTTAAAACAAAAGAAAGGCAATACTCTTTCATTCGGGGCGTTTTTGATACGGATGGTTGCGTTGTATTGTCAAAACAGCACCGTACATATGCATATTATCCCAGAATTGAAATATGCAGCAAAAGTTTTCATTTTCTTAGCTCTATCATCGCAATTTTGAGACGTAATGGATTTTTCGGCTCTTTATCCAAGCAGGGTAAAGGTTATTATCGTCTGGAGGTGCCTGGCTTTGAGAACTTGAAAAGATGGCTTTTTCTTATTGGTACTTCGAACAACAGGAACTTGTTAAAGTTTGAACAGGCGAGCAAAACATATTTAAATGCCTCCAAAGTCAACGAATGAATATGCCCCCGTAGCTCAGCCGGTAGAGCGATGGACTGTTATCTCAGCTTTGCCAAGCCTTGAAAGAAATCCATAGGTCGCCAGTTCGAGTCTGGCCGGGGGCGTTCCGATAAGTTTATATACACTTTTTCCTACTTTTGTTTTTGAAAAGAGATGATGCGAAAACTTGGCTTGGTATTGCTTGGATTTGTTGCCATTGTTGCTATTGGCGGTTTGACTGTTCAGCTTCGTGATACTTTAACCGGTGGGTATTATGCTAGTGGTGGCGGTAGATGGTATTATGGTCCTCAGAAGATTCAGCTTCAGCCTGATGAGGCTTGTGTTTATCAGGGTCTTGAACCTTTGGATCCTGTTCAGGTTTACACGAACGAGTATGGTACTTTGTTGAGCTTGTGCAGGTATGGCGGAGAACTTGTTGGCGTGCCTTTAGTTCAGACTGCTCTTGTTCGTTAGCGCCTTTTGGCTCTTTTTGTTTTCATTAATTTTGCTAGCTTTCGCCTGATTATTTCTTCGTAGTTGTCTCTTGGGGGCTTTTGTGGTTTTGGAGTTACTGGTCTGTATATGATTTTTGGCCGTGCAGGTATGGCCGCCTGAGTTGGTGTTTCTATTTCCGATGGTGCTTGTGGTGTAATTGCTGGTGGCATTACCGGTATCTCTGGCGGTGCAAATTCTGTTGGCGGCATGATTGGTTCTTCAGGCCTGCGTCTTGTGATTGTGTAAGTTGCAAACGCGCCTCCTATCAACAATAAAACCAGTAATCCTATAATCCATGGTCCTATTTTTCCTTCTGCTGTTTCTGGCTGTCTTGCTGCTTCGCCTAAGTACATTTTTGGCACTTTCTCTTCAGCTTTTGCTTGTTCTGCTTTAACAACTTCTGCTGGTCTTTCTAGTTCTGGTGTTGGTGCTGGTCTTTGTACTTGTGGCTGCTGTACCACTCTGCTCAAATCACATGCTTGTGATATTAGTTTGCCGTCTTTGA
>CAZXKS010000001.1:12792-66639 GCA_964641265.1 uncultured Methanosarcinales archaeon
TGCTGTACCACTCTGCTCAAATCACATGCTTGTGATATTAGTTTGCCGTCTTTGAATGCTGTGAATGGGTTGTCGCACCAGTTTCTTACTTGTGTGAATTGTGGTGCTGTGTCTCCGCAGCATGTTAGCGTGTTTTTGGCTCCATTCAATTCGAATTCTTCGCTTGTGCAGCATGCTGCCGCGTATCTCATTTTTGGACTTCCTCCGCCTTGTCCTGCCGGTGGTGCTTGCCGTTCTCTGACTTCTACTCTGCAGTCATCGGCGCTTGCTGGAATGTCTTGGTGCACGTCGTCGCTTACTTCTAGTGCTGGTGGTGGGCCGTCGATTATTCCGAACGTGTACCCGCCTAGCGGTATTGATGGCGATGATAAAAACGTGATTTGGTATATGTTGAATGTTCCGCTTCCTGCCAGGAATGGTTGTATGACTTTTGTGTGGACTGTTGTGATTAGTCCTGATGCTGGCGTGTATGCGTGGAGTAGTGAGCTGCCTGCTATTTGGTTGGTTGGTGGTAGTGATGGGTCGAAGTTTGTGTCATCGAATGTGTCTTGTTCGAATACTCCTCCTATGTCTGGTGGCGAGCTTGGGTTGAACACTCTGTATGTTACCGTGACTGGGTCTCCTTGGAATATTGTGCTTGGGCTTGCAATGCATGATTTGATAACTTCTTCTTCTTCATTGTTGCCTACTGTTATTTGTCCGTCTTCGTTTTCAAGTGATTGGATGCTGAATGGTTGTGCGCCATCATCTGCTGTTGCTGTTTGGAAGTGTAGTGTGCTTGTTCCGATTTTTTTCGTGTAATAGTGGATTGTCGCAATATTTGCACCGCTTCCTTGTTCGCAGTCCGCGTTTTGTACGTTTAGTCCTGAAATTGTTACGCGTGTGTTTCCTGGTTGTATGTTTGAGTTTCCGTTGCCTTGGTTTATGTCTACGCCTGTAACTTGAATGATGTTTTCATCATGGGTTATGGTTATGTCGATGTTTGCTGCGCTTCTTGTTTGTGTATTTGTTAAACAAACCGGAATGTCTACTGTTTCTTGTAAATATCCATACTTTTCTGGCAGGTAGAATCCTGTTTCTCCGCTTGGAGGCGGGGGTTGCTGTTGTTGTGCTTGTACTGTTATTGTTGCTCCGCTTATTGTTGTTCCTTGTATCGGATTGCCGTTTTGGTCGCTTGCTGATAGTTGTGATGTTGCCAAGTTGTAAGTTCCTGGTGGCGTGTTTGCTGGCACGTTGTATTCTAGTCTGAATAGTTGTCCGTTGGCTGGTGTTATTCCTTGCGTGTTGCCTCCAAAGACCGCGTATGGAGTGATTCTGTCTGCGTTGTTTTGTGTTACTCCGTTTAGGCTTCCTGTTAGTCGTGAGCTTGGTGTTCCTGAAACAAATGTTATTTGGCTTGTTGGATTTTCATCAACTTTTACTGAGAATGCCCAGAATGGTTGGTCGTTGTTGGCGTTTAAGTCGACATATACATCGTCTCCTGGGTTGACATTTTGTGCGCTTGGCGTTAGTGAGAAAGTTAGGGCAGCGCTTACGCTGGGTAATATCAGGGCCAGTGTTAGTAATAGTTTTATTGTTTTCATGGGTTGAAGCATATCGGGCTTGATACTGGTACTGTTCTGCTGTCAGTGTTTGCCAGTTCTGTTGTTTGTAGGAATGTCATATCTGCTGCGGTAAGGAAAGTGTCGTCGTTTGGATCTGTGTCTCCTACGCAGTTTGCTCCTGAGCCTGTGCATGCTGGATTCACACAGTTTACCAGCACGCTGAAGTCTCCATTAAAGTATTGTATCCAGTTGACAATATCGTAAACATCGATTTCATTGTCTACAACTGGCGGGTTGTCGTATTCTAGCATGTCTGTTTCAAAGTCATCCGTGCCTGAGCCGCAGCCTGGGTCGTCTGGGAAGTCTATTAGTCCATCTCCGTCATTATCTATTCCGTCGCTGCATTCTGTGTCTCCTCTTAGAAATGTGACTGGCCCTCCGTTCGTCCATGTTATTGCGAACGCGTTTACCACATTTGTTTGTGGAATGTTTGTCTGCGGAATGCTTGCTGGCTGTTCAAAATCTTGCACAACGTATGCTGTTGGTTCTTGTCCTGCCCATTTTACCATTGAAAATATTCCTAAGATAAGTATCGCGAAGATGACTTTTGTTTTAACGCTGGTGCCTTCTAACACAATGAGCATTATTGATGCTGCGACTAAGATTAGTATTAGCACGAGTACGCCGCTTTCATCTCTTTCTTCTACTGTGTATGTTATTGCTCCTGTTGGGGTTGTTGGCCTGCTTACTATTTGTGGCGGTGGTGTTGGTAAAAAGTAGAATTCTGCTATTGGTGGTGGTATGTTTTTGTCTGGCGTGTTTACTCTTCTGAATGTTACTGCGCCTTTTATGCCTCTGTTAAATAGTTCTGGGTCTGTTGGTGGTGTGAAGCTTTGTGGCACTTCTACTCCATTTGCCCGTGTTCTTATTGTTATTTGTTCTATGTTTGCGTTTTCGTCATCTACGTCTACGTTTGGGAATGTTGTGAGCGTTTTTGTTCCCGAGTCTTTGCTTGTTATGCTGATTATTTCAGCGCTTGCGCTGCCTAGAATTATCAGAAAAACAAAAAAAGCAAGGACTGGCTTCATTCAGCCCCTCCTATGATCCAGCCGGTACGAATATCTCTGCCACTCCTAGCGTTGTGCTCTCTACTCGCAATATTGAGTCTATTGTTAGTGGGTCTGGCGAGCATCCGCTTACTATTATTGCAAATGCTTCTCCTGCCGCCGCGGTTATGCTTTCGCTTCCTTGGCAGTTTTGTGGTCCTTTGACTTTGGAGTTTCCGCTCGGCACTGTTGCATACCATGTTGCTGTGACTGTTTCTGAGCTTAGTGGTACTGATGTTGTTACTCCTACTTCTATGCCGAATGTTCCTCCTGGTCCTGGTACTGAGCCTGGCATTATGTTTATGTCCGTGAATATTTCGCCGTCGTGGTGTGTGTTTGTGAATGCTAGGTCTTGTACTGCTCCCATGATTTCTGTTGGGAATATTCCGTTGTCATTGTAGTAGAGGAATGTTGCTAGTCCTCTGTTTTGCTCGTCAAACCTTCCTGTCAGGCTTATGACGTCTGGGTTTGTTCCAAAATCGTTTCCGTCTGCTAGTCCTGGGAAGCTTTGCTTGTCCAGTAAGGTGATGCATTCTGCTGGCACTCTTATTGATCTTACGTTTTCTTCCATGTCTGTTACTTGGAAGTCGAGTGTTTGGTCTGTTGCGCTTGGGTCGTCTATTGCGTCCCAGTTCACCACAATCAGATTGTAGTCTCCTGTGTCATCTATGCTTAGCGCAGGGACTATTGTTGTGAAGTGTTCTGCTGATTCGAATTGTGCGTTGTTGTTTGAAATAGTTGCGTGCAGTGAGAGCATTGCTTCCATTGCTGTTACTGAATCTAGCACGTCTTGTTGCGGGTCGTCTTCTCCTGAGCTTTCGCTGTCATCGTCTGCGTCCACGCATTGTTGGTCTCCGGGTGGGAAGTCGATGTCACCGTCTCCGTCATTGTCTATTCCGTCGCTGCATTCTGGTGTGTTTTCCATTACAACGTCCCATCTGTAGCCTAGGAGATTTTTCGCTTCATCACCGTCTGGGTCCCATATTGTTAGTACTCCTATTATTGGCGGTTCGCCTGGTAACAAGTGTCGTCCTGTTAGGTGGCTTACCCGAACGTATTCAACATCTTCTTCTGATAATTCTAGGCTGAAGTCTTGGTGCAGGCATTCTCTTGTTTCTTGTTGTGGGTCTAGTACGATGAAGTCCCATCTTGCTTTGACTGTTCTGTCTGCTCCTAGGTTGTGGATTGCGAATATTGTTTCTAGGTTGTGGCCTGCGTCTGGTGATTCACCTAATACTGCTTTTTGTACTCCTAGGCTTGCCAGCGCGCTTGCTGGTGCCGGGTTTTGGTAGTTTTCGTTTTGTCCTGTGAATATTCCTTGTGGTGCCGCGAGTGTTGAGACCATTAGAGAGATAGGGCTTCCTGTTCCGATGAAGAATAGGTTTGATATTGCGTCTGATATTGTGCCGAAGTTTGTTACTGTTCCTTCTCCGAATATTGCTCCGTTTTGTCTTGTTGTTCTTAATACTCCCACTCCTACGTCTGTTGTTGGGCTTCCTGGTAGTAGTCCTTGTCCGAGGTTGATTCCGTTTGCTCCTCCGCCTATGTCTGTGTATCTGTATCCTGGTATGTCGAGGTTTGTCAGGCCTGCGCAATCGATGTTGTCCAGGCTGTTTGATGCGAATTCTTCGTTGTCATCAAGTGTTCTTGTGGGAATTATTGTTGGTTGTGGTGTGAAGATGTTTATTGCTATTTCTGGGAAGAATGGTGTTGAGAATGCCACGCTTGTCAGTAATGGCAGGTAGATTAGGTTTTGTGGGAATAGTCCGTATTCTCCTCCGTTGAAGTTTACGTTGAAGCTTCCTGGTGGTATTGGTGCTATGCTTCCTCCTATTGGAATGTTTGTGTTTGGTATTGTCATTCCTGCCAGGTTCTTGACTGATGATCTGCCGTTGATGTATTTTATTCCTAGGATTGGTTGGTTTATGAGGTTTGCCCCGGCGAGGTCCTCTACTACAACTACTAGTTTTCTGTCTTGTTGGTCTGGTATTGTGAGCGTGATGTCTACTATGTCTAGCGGAGTAACTACTTCTTCTACGAAGTCTGTTCTTTCAAGGCAGGTGTCGTCGAAGAATGCCCAGTGTAGTCTTACATTCACGTTGCCTAAATATTGTATGAATATTTCTTCTGAGTCTTTTATTGTTATGTCTGTGATTAGTGCTGCTGCGAAGTTGCCTTGGTCCATTACTAGGTTGCCTTGCGCGGCTGCTGGTATTGTGCTAATAAGTAATAGTACTACTAGAATAGAAAGCTGTTTTTTCATTGTTTCACCTCTAACCCAAAATCCCTTTTTTCTGGCTAAACTATTTGAATACCAGTATATAAAGTTTCCTAACAGATACTTTTAAATATTCAAGCTGTGCTTTTTGCCGTAAAGAGGTTGACGCTGTGAATAAGCTAATACTGCTCGTTGTTTTGTTGTTGGTTTCTTGTGTTGGTCCTGGTCAAGCTATCGCGCGTTCTAATGTTTTGATTTATGTTAAGGATTCTGCTGGTGCTCCTCTTGTTGGTGCTTGGACTGGTATTTGTTACAATAATTGCAGAGTTAGCACTCCTTCTTTTGCTTTGACTGATGCTCGTGGTGCTGCGCTTTTCAAAGGCGTGCCTGTTGGTGCTTACCAGTTTATTGTTGTCTCTAGTCCTTCTGATTACCAAGCCTCTCCTGCAACTGCTACTTTGGCTTCTGCGTATGTTACTGTCACTCCTGTTCAGCTTCCTCGTGCTTGGACTTATAATTTCAGGACTGGAATTACGCCAACGGCTTTTTGTGGAGATGGCAGGTGTACTGCTCCTGAGGATTTGAACAGTTGTCCACAGGATTGCAAAAGATGCGGTGATAACATTTGTACTGTTCCTTTCGAAAATCTACAAAATTGTGCTCGGGATTGTCATGTTTGTGGCGATACAATCTGTTCTTCTCCTTATGAAGACTCGATGAATTGCCCTATCGATTGTCCGCCGCCTCTTGCTGGTCCATCCTGTGGCGATGGCGTTTGCAATGTTCCTGCCGAGGATTCATTCAGCTGTCCTCAGGATTGCCCGCCAACTCCACCGCCCATGTGCACTTCTGCTGCACAGTGTAATGATGCTAACCCTTGTACTGCTGATACTTGCGCGAGTGGTACTTGTATGAATACTCTATTTGCGCCCTGCTGCGGTAACGTAGTTTGTGAGCCTGGCGAAACTTATTCCAGTTGTTCTAGTGATTGTCCTCCTCCATCAGCACCAAGTTGTTCTGATGGCATTAAGAACGGTGATGAAACTGGTCTTGATTGTGGTGGTACGTGTTCAACAACTGCCCAGGGCAGCAAGCTTTGTACTGAGGGCGATGATTGCAATCCATTCGGGAATGTGATGGAATGCGCGAGCACCCGTTGCGACCAGGCTACTGGAAAGTGTTCTAGAGCTTATGGTGACTATCTCTGCTCGTCATGCATACTGGGTGCATCAGGTCCTGCTACCTATTCATGTCGTGGAGCTGGTTGTGGTTCTGCAACAATCGCATACAACCACTGTACTGGTGGGCCCAGTGGGACTGGTTTAGGAAGCTGTCAGAAGCCTTGTTGGTTACAACCTCCAATGACCGGTGTCAGCGCTACCCACACTGCATACTGTGACGCGATTAGTCCAGCGCTTGGCGATCAATGCGCGACCAACCCGATTACAGGCAACTATCCAATGGGTCCGCCATTATGCTTAAGGGGCCCGCCTAGCGCAACGCCGTGCACCGCAGATGCCCAATGCGCTGAATTCAAATGCGTGAGTGGTTCGTGCGCGACACCGACAACTTGCACCGATAGCGACAGTTCGATTACAACAAAGGGTACTGTGACGAATGATTGGAACAGCTACACTGACCAGTGCGTTGGAAGCACGTTTACCTATAATCCAAGCTTAGGCATACCGCTTAGAACGACTCATGTTAAAGAAGGAACTTGTGGTGTTTCACCCACAAATCAACAGAATGCTATTGTAAAAAGCATAACTGCGTGCCCTTCACCAAACTATTGCGAAGATGGCGCGTGCAGGACACCAACGTGTACTGATGATGATGGTGGCAATGATCTTACAAAGAAGGGGTCTGTGACGAGTGATGGCCAGGTCTGGATGCAGAAATCGACTGACAGGTGCGAGGTTGGTGTTCCAAGCTCGATTCGTGAATACACTTGTAATGTTGATGGATCGATTAAGGAAACTCTTACTTCATGTCCTGCAGGAACGCCTTTGTGTTCTGACGGTGCTTGCATTCAGAGTGTTGACTGGGTGCGCCAGTGGGGTACTGCTTCAGCTGATTATGCTCGCGGTGTAGTTGAGGTTGGCGGTAATGCTTATGTGACTGGCGTGCAGTTCTCAGCTAACGAGATTTTTGTTCGAAAGTATGATTCTACTGGCGCTCTTGTGTGGTCGCGCGAGTTTGGAACGTCAAATCCTGATGAGGCTTACGCTATTACTGCTGATTCAACTGGCATTTATGTGGCAGGCATTACTGCTGGCGCGTTTTCAGGTACAAATGCAGGTGGTTATGACATTTTTGTTCGTAAGTATGATTTTGATGGCAATGTTGTCTGGACTGGCCAAGCAGGGACCGCGGGTGTTGATTATGCTTATGGTGTTGCTGTTGATACTACAGGAGTGTACTTAACTGGCTTTACAACTGGGACTTTCAGCGGCCAGTCCAGAGTTGTTCCAGGCGGAACTGATCAGGATGGTTTTGTTGTGAAGTTTGATTTGGCTGGCAATTTTGTTTTTGCTCGTCAGTTTGGAACTTCGACTGTTGACGTTTCTCAGGGCATTGCTGCTGATGGAGCAAACGTTTATGCCGTTGGTTACACGCAGGGCGCGTTGACTGGAACTAATTCAGGATACACGGACGTCTTTGTACGCAAGTATGATAGTTCTGGAAATGTTGTCTGGACGAGACAATTTGGAACTTCAGCTAGCGATTGGGGTTTCGGAATTACTGCTGACTTAGCAGGAGTGTACGCGGTTGGCGCTACACAGGGTGCTTTGTCCGGGTCAAACCTAGGCGGGCCTAATGATGCATTTATGCGCAAGTTCAAAGCAGATGGCACTGTGGAGTGGACTCAACAATTCGGAACTTCTGCACAGGACCGCGCAAATGCAGTTGATATTGGCGCTACAGGCATTTATGTAACTGGCTTCACAACGGGTGTCATGGCGACATCAACTGGAACATACGCGGATGCCTTTGTCCGTAAGTATGATGGCGCTGGTAGCGCGTTATGGACTCGCCAGTTTGGTACTTCTCAGGCTGATGATGCCTTAGGAATTTCTGCTAATTCAGCCGTTTTTGTTTCTGGCAGTGCATCCGGCACGTTCCCTGGTCAGACTAGTGCAAGTGCTTTCATACATGACGCTTATCTTGCCAAGCTGACTGGTTAATTTCTTGTAGTAAAGAATTTAAGCACTTGTTGTTTTCTGTTATTAAAAAAAGAGACCATGAACTCGCACCTTAGAATCTATTTGGCTTTTGGCATGTTGTTCTTCTTTGCTTTTCTTATTTGGAGGCCTGCGATTACTGGCAGGACTGTTGGTGGCGAGACTCAAACTGTTGTTGTTGTGTTAAAACCAGATGCTAGTAATGCTATTACTGGCGCTTCTGTTTTGAGTGATGAAGAGCCTTCTTTGGAAGAGCTGAAAGTTTTAACTGCAGAAGCCCAGAGAGAAGTGTTGGAGGACGTCAATAGTCCTTCTTTTTTTGAGCGTATTTTGTTTGTTAATCCTGAGCCGGATGTTGAGGCTGAGCGTACTTTGGAGATTGTGCCTGCCATGGTTGTTGAAGCCACTCCTGAGGGCATTGAAGAGCTTGAATCGCATCCTTTGGTCGAGGCTGTTTATCCCAACATTCAGTTCGAGTTGTTGCTTGCTCAGAGTGTTCCTTTGATTAATGCTGATGACGTCCAGGCTTTGCAGTTTAATGGGCAGAATATTGATGGTCGTGGTAGGAGTGTTTGTGTTGTTGATACCGGTATTTCTCCCCACCAAGATTTCCAGGATAGGATTGTTGATCAGAAGTGTTTTTGTTCGCCAAATTGTTGTCCTAATGGCCAATCTACTGATGTTGTTGCAACCGATACTCATTCTATTAGTCATGGCACTCATGTTTCCGGAATTATTGGAGCTAACGGCCAGTTCAAGGGTGCCGCGCCTGGTGTTAATATTGTTGCGGTGAAGGTTTGTAATCTTGGTTGTGGTTTGGGTGATATTTTTGCTGGTATTGATTATTGTTTGCAGGTGAAGGATGCTTTTAATGTTGTTGCGATTAGTGGCAGTATTGGTGATGGTGGGAATTATCAATCTCAGCAGCAGTGTCCTACTTTTTTTGATGCTGCTATCGATGCTGCCTATAATGCAGGAGTAACTGGCGTGTTTGCTTCTGGTAATAATGGTTTTTCTAATGGTATTAGTTATCCTGGTTGTAATCCTAATTCTATTGCTGTTGGTGCTACGGATAAAAATGATATTATCGCCAGTTTTACAAATCGTGGTTCTTTGCTTGATGTCTTGGCGCCTGGTGTTTCTATTACTAGCACAAAGGCTGGCAATACTTATGGCGCTTTGTCCGGCACCAGCCAAGCCACTCCTCATGTTTCTGGCGTTGTTGCTTTGTTGTCTCAGTTTGCTCAACTAAAAGGCATCCAGCTTTCTCCTGACCAAGTTAGGCAACTTTTGCAGGATACCGGCAAGCCTATCGGTAATTGGAAGCGTGTTGATGCGCTTGCTGCAGTTTTGTCTTTGAACGCTCCGCCTGTTGTTTCTATTTCTTCGCCAGTTGATGGTGCTGTTGTCCAGTCGTCTGTTACTTTGGAGGGTAGTGCTGTTGATGCCGAGGATGGTTCTTTATCTTCTGATAAGTTGTCTTGGGCTTCTGATATTTCCGGCAGTCTGGGCGCTGGGAATTCTTTGCAAATTGTTTTGCCTGTTGGTCCTCACACTTTAACTTTAACCGCTACAGATAGTATGGGAAAAACAGCTAGTGCTGTTGTACACTTAACTGTTCAGCAAACTCAAAACGCTCTTCCAGTCGCAACTATTACAGTTCCTTCTGACAATGCTGTTGTTTCTTCTCCTGTTAATTTGGAAGGTTCTGCTTCTGATACAGAGGATGGTTCAATTCCTTCAGAGCAGTTGTCTTGGAGTTCTGATGTTTCTGGCAATTTGGGTACGGGTAATTCTTTGCAATCAAGCTTGCCTTCTGGTCTTCATGCGATTACTTTAACCGCAACTGATAGCAATGGTGCTTTCGGAACCACGTTAGTTCACATTACAATTCAGCAACAATCCTCAAATAATCCGCCAAGCATAGCCATTACTTCTCCTACTGGGTCTTTTGTTCAGTCGCCTGTAACCTTTAGAGGTTCTGCGAGTGATGTTGAAGATGGTGTTTTGACAGGTACTTGGACTGAAAATGATGCTACTTTAGGTGTTGGTAATGAGTTGAATGTTGAGTTGCCTCAGGGTTCTCATTCTGTCACATTTTCAGCAACTGACTCAGCTGGTCTTATTTCTTCTTCTTCTGTTTCTTTTGTGGTTCAAACTTGTCAGTCAGATCTCGACCAGAATGCGAACAGTTTGCTTGACATTGGTGATTTTGTGCGTTTGTTGTCTTCTTTTGTTGCAGATTCTCTGCCTTGCAGCTCTGCATCCTCTTATTGTGTTGTTGAGTTGGACATGAATAATAATGGTGTTGTTGATATTGGTGATTTTGTTTTGTTGTTAAAGGCTTATGCTGAAGAACAGATTAATGATGTTAATGGCCAGTTGTGCGGTTAAGCTGCGTCTCTGCGTTTTATTTCTGTAAAAAACGCCTGTCTGATGTTCTCTGTTGCTCTTTGTTGAATGTAAGCGATTAGTTTTTTGTATCCTTCCACTAGTCCTTCGGTTGTTGCGGTTCCGTGGTTTTTGAATACTGGTTTGTTTAGGCAGATGAATGCAGCTCCGCCGTACTGGCTCGGGTCCATTCTTTTCTTAACTCTGTCAAACACTCCTCCCTTCCAGCTGAGCACCCATGCTGCTATTTTTTCATACAATCTGCCATTTGTCCTGACTTCGTCTTCAATGAAGTCTTTTGTAAGATTTCCTCCTGTTACCATGCCTTTAATCAAGCCATTGCCATCGCCTCCTTCAGCTACCACTACATTTACAGGCCTTTGCTCACTTGTGCCTTTTTCTTGATCATAAACAGCCACGTGTGATTCTATGTTTCCTACAAATTGTTCGCCAAGCTTTTCTTTCAAATATTTGTGTGCTTCAATCAATAGAGGTTTTCCTTTGTTTTCTTCCTTGCCTATGTTTAGCAGCCCTACAGTTGGTTCATGTATTCCTCCAACTGTTCTTGCATATATCATTCCTAATTGCGCATAGAGCCAGAATTGTTCTCGTCTTGTTAGTTGCGGTATTGAGCCCGCATCAATCAAATAGAAGGTGTGGTTTCTTTTGACTTTTGGCGATTTCGGAAGTTCTCCCAGCAATGGTAAAAGCTTTTCGTCCGGAAAAAGTGCTTTGTATTCGTCCATTACGCCAATTACTTTTGAGACTGCTGGTACTACGCGTCTTGTATTTTCGATTGTGTAGATGCCTTCGAACTCGCCGTCTTTTAGGCGTTTTGCCAATGGCAGTATCATTCCTCTTTGTTCTATGTGTTTGGCGATTTTAGTTCGAGCAGTTTCATCTTTTGCCTCTTTTACTGGATCAACTGGTGTGACGTTTGTGGGTTTGTAGCCTGCCATTGCTTTGGTGATTTCTTCTTGACTGCCAAATAAAAAGAACTCACAGTTTGGGAAAAGGGGCGCCGCTATTTTTGCTGCTTGAACGTGTCTTTGGCAGGCTGTTTCGCCGTTTACCACATCTCCGCCTTGGGCATCAATTGCAATCCTGTATGTTGCTTGGTGCCTGGTTCTCTGCACAGCGCGTTGTAGTATGTCGTCTAGGCTCATGCCTGCTTGAATAACTTTGAATCATTTAAAAGCGTTTTGACAAAAAAAATGGGCCCGCCGTGATTTGAACACGGGACCGCTCGATTATCAGTCGAGTGCTCCACCGAACTAAGCTACGGACCCTTGTATTCGTTGGGGAAAAGAGTGGTTTTTAAAGGTTGCGAAGAGAATCCTCTTCGCGACCCCAGCCAAAGGTTCTTTGGCGTGGGTTGCGAAGAAAGTACTGGCGAGTAATACTAAACGAATATATACCTCTGCTTGTTATATAGGCTTATGAATAAGATTGAGATTATAGTATTGTCATTAGTTGTTATTGTTGCTCTTGTTGCGCTTTACTTTACTCTGGGCGCTAAGTCTGGCATGGCTGTGATGTACGGCCCTTCAGATGGTTGTTGTTTTACTGTTACCCTACTTGATGGCACGTCTTATGAACAGTGTTCTTTGGAATATGGGCATGCTGTTACGTCGTATCAGCTGTTCCAGGTGGAAGCTTATAAGGGCAAGATCAGGTCTGTTAGCAACATACGCCCAGGTCCTATTTGCAAGCTCTAAAACCCGTTATTCTTTTATAGTCATGTTTTCTGGTTTTAGTCATGAAAATAGCCGAGAAGACAAGCGATCCTGTTATTAACCTGGCTTTGGATACAATTGATATTAAAAAACAGGCTTTGGTTTTTGTTAATGCCAAACGTTCTGCTGAGAAGGTTGCAGAAGATATCAGCAAAAAATCTTCTTTGAAAAGCAAAGAGCTTGATGACTTGTCTGAAAGTTTGAGGACTGTTCTTTCAAAGCCAACAAGGCAGTGTGAAAGGCTTGCCGTGTGCGCAAAACATGGCATTGCTTTTCATCATGCTGGTTTGCATCATAAGCAGAAAGAATTTGTAGAGGATGCTTTTCGTTCTGGCGTTATTAAGATTATTTGTTGTACTCCAACCTTGGCAGCCGGCATAGACATGCCTGCTTTTCGCGCAATTATTCGTGATGTTAAAAGGTTTGGTACTCACGGTATGGCGCACATTCCTGTGCTTGAGTTTTTGCAGATGGCTGGCAGGGCTGGCAGGCCGAAGTATGATAGTTATGGTGAAGCGGTTGTTATTGCTCAGACCGAATCCGATAAAGAGTACATCGTTGAACATTACTTGAAGGGCTTTCCTGAGGACATTGTTAGCAAGCTTGCTGTGGAGCCCGTGCTTCGTACTTATCTTCTTTCTTTGATCGCTTCGCGCGTCATGCACTCGCGTGATTCGATTTTGGATTTTTTCAGCAGGACTTTTTGGGCTTACCAGTACAAGGACTTGCCTCGTATGTCAAAGATCATCGATAGGATTTTGGGATTGCTTGTCGATTGGAGTTTTTTGCAGGAAGTGGCAGAAGGCTTTCGGGCTACTGCGCTTGGCAAACGTGTTTCTGAGTTGTACTTGGATCCTTTGACTGCTTTTAATTTGTTGAATCGTTTGGAGCGCGCTACGCATGTTAAGTTGAAATCAATCTCTTTCTTGCATGCTGTCAGTAATACTCTTGAAATGCGTCCTTTGCTTCGTGTGAAGCAAAAAGAGTTTGAGGATGTCCAGCAGAAGTATGCTTTGCTCGAGCCTTATTTGTTGGAGCACGAGCCGAGCATGTTTGAGCCTGAGTATGATGGCTGGCTTGATAGCATTAAGACTGCTTTGATGTTGGAGGACTGGATTGATGAGAAGGATGAAGAATGGGTTTTGGAGCATTACGATAGTAGACCTGGTGAGACGCGATCCAAGATTGATAATGCTGATTGGTTGTTGTATGCTTGCCATGAACTTGCGCGCTTGATGCAGTATCAGCCTTTGTTAAAAGAGATTACCAAAGTGCGCTTGAGGCTCAAGTATGGTGTTAAGGAGGAGCTTTTGACTTTGATTCGTTTGGAGGGTATTGGTCGTGTGCGCGCTAGAAAGTTGTTCCGTGCTGGAGTTAAGGATTTGGGCGATATCAGAAAAGCTCCTATCGAGAAGCTGGCAGACTTGCTTGGCTCTGCTGTTGCAAAATCCATTAAAGCGCAAGTTGGCGAAAATGTTTCCGGCGGGAGCGTCCTCCCATCCGGCGCGGGCTCATCACCTCCTTCATGATGATGTTTTTCTATTAAGCAGCGCTTTATTAATACATTATGAAGAGAAAATCTGGACTTGAAGTCTATGCTGCGAATTTTGCTGGAACGTAAATTGGTGTTCCTGCGTTTGCTTCTTCAACTATTACTTGATTCACTGACCACGCCAATTCGCCTGCCGTAGGTCTTTTCGACATGTCTTTATGCATTCCTCTTTCAAATATTGTGTTCCATACAGTTCTTGCTTTTACAGGCACGTATGCTGGCAGTGTTACATTCAGATTTTCTAATGCGAATTTGATTAACTCCCTATCATCCCAGTTTGGTCTTGCCAGTTCGAGTGGTGTTTGTCCTACGAGTGTTTCAAACAATACGGCCGTTAGATGGTATATGTCTGTTTGGCTGCTTTGCAGTCCTTCAGCGAATTCTTCCGGCGCCATGTAATATTCTGTTGTTGCAAGAGACTCTGCTACGTGTGGATAAACCCTCATCGTATCATAGTCTGCAAGTTGAGCGCCCACTATGTTTTTTGATTTTACATCTCCGTGCATCAGGCCGTATCCGTGCAAGTGGTCTAGTGCAAGGCTTACTCTTGTGAAAATGTTTCTTATTTGCTGCCAGGTTAAGTTTCCCCTGTCACCGTCTCTTATCATATGTTCAAGATCAGGGCCTTGTATTAGTGGCATTACAACTAGTGCTCCGTCTTTCGTCACGCATTTGTCCAGTATCTCAACTAATCCTGGATGTTTGAATATGTCTGTTGGAAGGCTCAAGTATGCTACAAGTTCAGCAATCGTGGTTTCCTTATCTTCTGGCCGTTCCTCTTTTTTGTGATATAATTTCACAGCCACAGGATTTCCTGTTTGCATATCAACAGCACTATGAACCGTTGCGTATCCTCCACTTCCTACTTCCTCAAGTAGAACATACCTTTTCAACGCTTCTTCCAATACAGGATCCACCCTTTCTGCCGTTTTCATAGGGTTATTAACGTAAATTCAGTATTACAATTTTGGCTGTATACTATACGGCAGGTACGGTTTTAGAAATATACGCCCGCGCTGGGATTCCCTGAAGTTCACGCAGTGAACAAGGGGGCTGGAAGACTTTGTCTTCCAGATGTTCAAATCCCACTTTGCTTAGAGAGGTATACGAAGTTGCAGAAAAAACGCCCGAGCTGGGATTTGAACCCAGGTCGAAGGGACCGCAACCCTCCAGTCTATCCAAGCTAGCCTACTCGGGCATAATTAAGTCGAGAAAATGTCGCTTTATAAACCTTACCGCAGGTGCAATCCCTTAACGTGTTTCTTCTCTATCAGGGTGAGATATAGTAGAGTATAGTATGTGTTGTTTATGAAAAGGGTTATCATGCTTAGTATGAAATCTTGCCACCTATGATTTTTTTGCCACCAAAACTTTTATTGTCAAACGTCTTATAACATTAAATTATGACAGAAGCGTCTCAGAGCATTGAGGAAATTGTAACTTATACTAAGAGGAAATGGGAATACTTTGCGACAGATGCTCCGACTTCCGAACGCTCAAAAGAACCGTCGGATAAATCAGAGATTCAGCCAGATAATGCTCTTTACGCCGGCGGCTTTAGGGGGTATCGTTCTGATAAGGGTAAGAATGTTGAGCCTTATTACGAAACTCTTAGGCGCATGGCAAAGCAGAGTCA
This sequence comes from uncultured Methanosarcinales archaeon, assembly GCA_964641265.1. GTDB lineage: Archaea > Nanobdellota > Nanobdellia > Woesearchaeales > ARS49 > CABMGU01. Next base: position 28,158 of record CAZXKS010000001.1, read on the forward strand.
ACGCTTTAATGCAGGGAATGCTCAGCAGCATTCAGATGTTCAAAGGCAGCCGCCTCTTCAGAATTATAATTTCGAGCGCGATACTGCTGGTAATTCTGGGTCACGTGTCCCAACTTATTCCGGCTCTTTCGAGGACGTTGCAAAGCAGTACTTGACGACAGAGGGAAAGGAGTTTTATGCATTCCAAAAATCAAAAGGGCGTGATTTTTACAACATTACTCGTATCGAGACTGCTGATTTGGAGTCTATAGCAGATGGCGCGATTGCTGCTTTGGAAAATGATGGTAACGAGGCTACATTGCTTGGCTCTTACAACTTTGACGCAAAGGCCGAGCAGTTTGCAGAGCATTATGGTGTTTCAAAGGATCGCGCGATAACATATTTGCTTACTCATGAGCTCGCGCATGCTTCTGCCAAGGGTATCGGCTTTGATGATCATATCCAATCAGAGAAATATGTTGAAAATACCCTGCATGAGTACTTTACTGCCAAGGGCGATTATGACTTGGCAAATATTGCCAGTGACCGTGCTGCGAATGTTATGCAAAATTATGGAAGTTTGGACAGCGTTGGTACAAGTGTGAATTAATGCGTAACCCATAAATACCCTTTTCCTTTTTGTTTTCTCGATGAAGTATTCGGTTTTGGTGGGAGTGTACGAGCGTCTTGAGGCTACCACAAAGCGCTTGGAAAAGACGTTCATATTATCTGAGTTTTTGAAGTCTGCAGATGATTTGGACAAAGTTGTTTTGCTCGTTCAGGGTAGATTGTTTCCTAATTGGGATCAGCGCGAGCTTGGTATGGCTTCGAAGTTGTTGGTTAAGGCTATTTCTTTGGCAACAGGGGCTGATTTGGAAAAGATCGAGGCTCTTTGGAAGCAAACAGGAGACATTGGAACTGTCGCATCTGAGTTGACAAAGAAAAAGTCTCAGGCCACGTTATTCTCTCAGCCATTAACGGTTCAAAAGGTTTTTGATAATTTGCAGAAGATCTCTGAGATGGAAGGTGCTGGTACTGTTGACAGGAAGGTCCAGCTGGTTTCTGAGTTGTTGACCAGCGCAACTCCTTCTGAGGCAAAATACATCATTCGTACAATTTTGGGTGAATTGCGTGTTGGTTTGGGTGAAGGAACCGTAAGAGACTCAATTGTCTGGGCTTTTTTTGCAGACAAGGCAGGTGTAAAGTATGAGCAAAGTACAAACGAGCTTGTGCTGTCCGATGACGAAAGAAAGAATTATGAAATTTATACTACTTTGGTGCAGGAAGCTTTTGATGTTGTAAATGATTTTGCTGAAGTTGCCAGGCTTGCTAAAGAAAAAGGTGAATCTGGTTTGCAGCATGTTTCATTGTTGCCTGGCAAGCCAACTAAAGTTATGTTGTTTCAGAAGGCAAAGGATATTGTTGATGCATTTTCTGTTGTTGGAAAGCCGGCTGCTTGTGAGTTCAAGTATGATGGTTTTCGTTTGCAGGTGCATAAGTTTACGGGAAAAATCAGATTGTTTACGCGCCGCTTGGAGGATGTGACTGCGCAATTTCCGGATGTTGTTCAGCACATTTCAAAAAACGTGAAAAGTGATGATTGTATTTTTGATGCCGAAGTTGTTGGTGTTGATCCTCAAACGAAAAAATACCTTCCATTCCAGAGTATCAGCCAGAGGATTAAGAGAAAATATGATATTGAGGAGATGGCTAAGAAGTTTCCTGTTGAGGTAAATGTTTTTGATATTTTGTTCTGCGATGGGAAAAGTTTGCTTAAAGTGCCTTTTGTTGAGCGTCGAAAATTGTTGGAAAAGATTGTTGCCAGATCTTCTGGTATTAAGCTTGCCGAGCAGTTGATTACGGACGATGACGCTGTTGCTGAAAAATTTTACAAGTCTTCTCTTGCTGCCGGCAATGAGGGTATTATGATGAAGAATTTGCAGGGTATTTACAAGCCTGGCTCTCGTGTTGGTTTTGGAGTTAAAGTAAAGCCCACCATGGATACTTTGGAGGTTGTGATTGTTGGGGCCGAGTGGGGTGAGGGTAAGAGAGGGAAGTGGTTGTCTTCTTTTGTCATTGCTGTTCGTGACCCAGAGACTAATAATTTTGTTGAAATTGGTCGTGTTGGCACTGGTATAAAAGAAAAAGTTGAAGAAGGTGTGAGTTTTGAGCAGTTAACGCAATTATTGCAGCCTTTGATTATTGAGGAAAAGGGTCGTGAAGTTCGTGTGCGTCCCGAGATAATCATTGAGGTTGATTATGAGGAAATTCAGACTTCACCAACTTATTCTTCAGGGTATGCTTTGCGTTTTCCTAGGCTTTTTAGGCTGAGAGTTGAGCGTTCTGTTGATGATATCAATACTGTTGAAGATGTTAGGCAATTAGCTGAAGCCCAGCGTGGCAGGTCTACAAAAGTTTAAATACGTGCTGAAAGTTAATCTCTTAAAAAGAGGTTGATATGGACACACTCGAGTGTATTGCAACTCGCCGCAGTATTCGTAAGTTTCTGGACCTTCCTGTTGAGTTTGAAAAGGTTGGTAATGTTTTAGATGCTGGCAGGTATTCTCCTAGTGCTGGTAATTTGCAGGATTGGAAGTTTATTCTCATTACCGATGCGAAGATGCGCGAGGAAATTGCCAAGTCTTGTGTTGAGCAGTTTTGGGTTGCAACTGCACCTGTTATTATCATTGTGTGCACTGAGCCTGAGAAGACTAAGCGTTTCTATGGTCGTTCTGGCGAGAAGTACAGTATTCAAAATGGTGCTGCTGTCGTGCAGAACATGTTATTGGCCGCGCACGCCCAGGGTCTTGGCAGTTGTTGGATTGGTGCTTTTGAGGACGAGGCGGTTAAGCGTTTGTTGACTATTCCTGATGATGTTATTGTTCAGGCGATTGTGCCTCTTGGTTATCCTGATGAGAAAGTTCCTGCGCCTTTGCGTTTTACTCTTGAAAATGTTACTTTTATTGAGAGTTGGAACAATCGCATTAAGGATCTTGCTGCTTATATGGAGTGGTATGGCGAGCACGTGCAGAAAGCAATTAAGAGGGGAAAGGAGCTTGTTAAAGAGTTTGCAAGAAGGCTTCAGCAATAGTTCTGTCTAACTCTAGTGACGAAAAAATCAATTCTTACACCAGAGTAGTGACAATCATTTTTTGTGCCGTACCTCGTCTATATTTCCATCAGAAGTAAAGGCGTATAACTCCAATATGTATTTCGCCATATGAAAATCTTTATAAACCAAATTAGGATTGAAGAAAAATTATATACACAAACTTTCTTGGCGGAAAGTTGTGTCGGCGTTCAAATCGTTTGGCGACGTTTGAACATTGGCGTTTGAAACATTGTATTTTTCTTAACTACGTGTTGCTCTCGTTGGCACGATCACAACACTTCTAGGAGTAGTTATCACTCCCAGTATTTAATTTTTATCAATTACCAAAGGGGAGTAAATAAACAAAACGGGGGGACATGAAAAATGGAATTTTTGGTTGAAAACGCACAAAAGAATAGTGAAACTTTTGAGGGCCTTGCTATCGGTCAGGCGAATATTAAGGTTATTGGTTGTGGAGGCGCCGGTAATAATATGGTTACCTGGCTGTACAAAAGGGGAATCAAGGGTGCCGAGATTATCGCGGTTAATACTGATCAGCAGCATTTGAAGTTAAGTGAGGCTGATAAGAAATTCATCATTGGCAAGGAGCTTACTAGAGGCTTGGGCTGTGGTGGTTTTCCTCAGAAAGGCGCCGAGGCTGCACAAGAATCTATTAACGAGCTAAAAGCTGCGCTCAAGGGCGGAGACATGGTTTTCGTCTGTGCTGGCATGGGTGGAGGTACTGGTACTGGTTCTGCCCCTGTTGTTGCTCAGCTTTGCAAGGATATGGGCGCAATCGTGATTGGCACTGTCACAATGCCGTTCAAGATTGAGCGCGCTCGTATCGAAAAGGCCGAGTTTGGTCTTGAGCAGTTGAGAAAGGCGTCTGATACTGTGATTGTTATCGACAATAATCGTCTTGTTCAAATTGCGGGAAATTTGCCAATTCAACAGGCTTTTGCTGTTGCGAACGAGCTTGTTGTTACGATGATTAAAGGCATTGTTGAGACTATTGCAATTCCCAGCCTTGTTAACTTGGACTTTGCTGATGTTAGAGCTATAATGACTAATGGCGGTGTTGCTGCCATTGGCGTTGGTAGCTCTGATACAACTAACAGGGTTGAGGAAGCTGTTAAGGGTGCTTTGGAAAATCCATTGCTTGACATCGACTATACTGGAGCTACTGGTGCAATGATTCATGTTTGGGGCGGTCCTGATATGACTTTGGAAGAGATCAACCATGTTGGCGAGTTAGTAACAGAGACTCTCGACGAAGATGCCAACGTTATTTGGGGCGCTCGTGTTTCAGACGATATGAAGGGCAAGCTGATGGTTATGACGATTATTACTGGTGTCAAAAGCTCAGCTATTCTTGGCAAGAGCACGCCTGCCAGGCAGGTGCTTTCCTCTCGCCAGGTTAGTGACGAGCTCGGCATCGAAATTATCCGTTGATTTTCGGGTGTTTCTCTGCCTTCATTTCATACCACCCCCATGCGCTTCGCGCGCAAACTTGAAGGCAATACCCTTGGCCCCTCCCGTTGGAGGGGTTCTTTTTTCTTTTTTGTGAGCTTCAGCGAACAAAAAAGTGCTCGGCAACGTGAGTTGTCGACATTTTTAGGTGAGGAGCGTTAGCGAAGTCAACGACATTTTCATTCGCCCCTATACTACCCCGAAACATTTATATATGCTATATATAATTAGGTTATTTACGCAAAAACGGGTGAAAGCAAGTGTTTAATTGCTCAGGGCGGAAAATTGTTTTGTTTCTTGTTTTGATTCTCTCGCTTGCAGGTGCTGCTGTTGCCCAACGCGTTCCTCCACCTCAATGTTCTTCTGATGCTGATTGTACTCCGCCTAAAACTTGCCAGTATTATGAGGGGTATGGTAATATTTGTGGTAATGGTTTCGGCGTTTGTCCTAACCCCGCTCATACCTGTTTTGAACAAGACGGCGCTGGTTGTAGTGATGAAACATGCTGCAATAATATTTGTGGTATCGACCCTTTCTGTTGTAATGTTGATTGGGATGGCATTTGTGTGAGCGAGGCAAATAGTTTATGCGGACCTCCTCCTGAAGAGCCTGACCCTGAAGAATTGTTTGATCTAGAGCAGAAAATTGTTGATATGCAAACAATGCTGAATAAGTTGAATATTGAATTCAGTCTTATGAAGAACTTGCTCCAGCAGGCTGTTGATGAGGCAAATGCTGGAAACATTCCTGCTTCTCTTGCTCATTTGCAGAACGCGCTTGATTTTATCGAGTTGATTAAGCTGCAAAAGTTTGACTTGGAGAATTTGGTTGATGAGTTTGATAGAGAGCTGGAATCTTTGGATTCAGAAACTCGCTCGCAATTTCAGGCAATAACGTCTGAAATACGTCGTGAACTTGAGCTTATTAATGCAATATTGCATAATAATGGTGAAGAACCCCCCATTCAAGGGTGTGGAAACGCCTTGGATGACGTTGCCGACTATATCAGCTGTACTTTGAATCCGGGTGAGGACTTCTTTATTCGCTTGCAAGACTTGATTCAAAACGGCGCTATTCCTGCCCTTGATGATGTTATTGCTGAGAAGGAAAATATTGAGAATGTGAAGGTCGAAGCGTTGTCTGACTTGTTGGACAGTCTTATTGACGAGTTTGGCCCGGCAGTTCCACCGCCTTTTAATCCTAATTCTCCTGCGCTTGATGAGTTGAAAAAGGAGCTCTTTGACTTAAAGGAAAAAGGGTTGGAATTGCAAAGCATTCTTGCAGAGGCTGATGAGGAGCTTGTTGATATTAATAAAATCTTGGAAGAAGCTCGTGGGCTGCTTGAAGGAGCATGTGCATCATGTGATTCAGGAGGGACCGAGGAGGATTGTGATGTTTGTACGAATGATGATCGCCGCAATAGAGCTGCTCGTCTGATTGAGCGCGCTATTGTTATCAAGCATATTATTGCTGGTCCTTTTGAGTGTGAGCTGGCCAGCGAATGCGGTGTGTGTGAGGGAGAGGGTGCATGCCAGGACGGCGTCAAGATTCAGGACTTTGAGGAATTGAAGGGTGAGGCTGAGGAAGAGCTTGTTGAGTTGCGAAATAAGATTCAGGATCTCTGTAATGCAGAATTTATTGATGATAGGCGTTGCGACAAGTTCTTGCGTGCCAGTCATTCTATATTTAATAATGAAGATTCATTCAACCTTTTGAATTTGATCAATGAGGAGATCGATGGCGAAGGTGTTTCTTTCCAGAGCATTCTCGGTGAAGTAGATGGTGAGTTGAATCAAGCAATAGCAGATGTACAAACTGATGCGGATAATGCGGTTGATGAGATTGGGAATGCTATTGCATTGGTAAACCAAGCAATAATTCTCAAGGAATTCATTGAAGATATTAAAATTGGCCAAAAGTATTTCTTCTTCCTTAACTTTATTATTAATGATATTGGCACTATGCCTCGTGAGCCTCTTGATCAGATCTGGCTTGGCGAGGTTAAGGAGGAGTGGTTTAACATTCAGGTCAAGCTTCTCTGGCTTAATGATATGTTGAAGGATTTGAATGGTGAGATTGATATTCTCGAGAAGGATATTCTTGACATCCAGAGCGCTTTTGAGTGTGAAGGTGAAGAATGTAGTGAATTAGAAGCCATCCAGGTTTTGCTTAAAAAGCTCGTTAATGCGATTGTTAAGGACATTATTACTTTGGTCGAGATTAATGAGTTGACTGATTTGATTGATGATATTCGTACGGAAAAGCGATTGGTTGAGGGAAAAATTAATTTGCTTTGCGGCGAAGAGTTTGATGATCTTAGCGTGACTGTTAATGGTCCGATTCTTGATGATGATCGTTTGTGTGATAAGCTTGAAAGAAAGCTTGCTGGAATGAATAAGTTGCTTGACTTTATTGATGAGGAATTGGAAGAGATTACTGGTAAGCTTGGTGATTTGCTTGGTGGCTTGTTTGAATTCCTGTTCGCCATCCTTGGCCAGATTTTTACAGTCAGTGACGAGCCTATAACAAGTGAGAATTATCTTACTGTGATTGAACAGTTGTACCAGCAGTTGGGCCAGGCAGTTCAGCAGGGCACTGTGGTGCAGAGCATTCAGCCTGCTCAGTTTGAGGAGTTTTTCGAGTTTGCGTTGGATAAAATACGTGATGCTCGGGCTGAGAAGGAGACTATTGAATTGCATAAGTTCCCGTTGTTATTCGAGCGATTTAGAACTATCGAAGATCTTATTGGTGGCTCTGTAAAGCCTGTCAACGAGTTGGACGCTGCTGAAGAGGCTGAAGAAGTTAGGGATATTCAGACCAAGCTTATTGAGATGAATAATTTGCTTGAATTGCTGAACAAGCAGTCTGATATTTTGATTGATTTTCTCATTGCTGTATTGAATGGTGAAAACCCTGACGTTCCAGATTTCGCAGGTATATTTAGCTCGATGGAACAAGAGCTTGATGGCCTTGTGAACATAAAGGCAGACTTTGAGAGTGAAATTAATGCCTTGGAAGGCAGCATCAGCGGACTTTCTGATGATCAAATAAACCCTGCGATTAAAGAGCATATTTTGCGTAATATAAATAAGATAAAATCGCTGGCGGAACTGACGAATATTGAGTTCTTTATTATGAACATCCTGCTTGACGAAGCTATATCTGCAGCCGAGAACGAGAACGCTGAGGATGCATTCATATTCCTTGTGTTGTTCAAGGCTGAGAAGGAGGCTGTTGAGCAAAAGAAATTGGTTGCTATTGAGGCCGGGCTTTTGGAAATTGAGAATGCCTTGTTTGGTTGCGATGATGATGACCATGATAAATTGTTTGAGAATCCATTCTGCTTTGGTGGTTGTGGCCTAGACGACCATTGTGGCGATGGCAAGGTTCAGTTTGCTTTGTTCGAGCAGTGTGATGATGGTAATAATGTAGATAATGATGGTTGTACTAATGCTTGCCAGTTGCCTCGTTGTGGCGATGGTATCTTGCAGAATGGCGAGAAGTGTGATGATGGCAATAATGTTGATAATGATGCTTGCAGTAGTGAGTGTTTGATTCCTGATCCTGATGGGGACACTATTTGTGATAATACTAAGGGTATTTTGCCTTGCCAGTATAATCAAGGTTGTGAAACTAATTTGGATTGCGGCATGGGCGGCGCGTGTATGTATGGAACGTGCAAGTGTCCGGGCGTGAAGTGCGAAGGAGATGTTGATTGTGTTGGCCATATTGATTGCACGGGAATTGGTCAAAGCTGCGCTGTTCCTGGTGCTTGTGAGTTTTGTGATGATGGTGAGTGTAAATGTTCAGATTAAAAACTTGCGAGGTTGATGTAAAATGAAACGAGGAAACACTGGTTTGGTTGTTTTGGTAATGGTTGGCGTGGTGTTGTTCCTCGGCCTCTTCTTTTTACTTAGCGATAGCTCTCAACCTTCAGGTTATGTTACTCTGCCCACAACTCAGACGCCATGCTCAAGTGATACTGATTGTATGAGCTTCCCGTATTGCCAATCTGAAGATTCTGATAAACGCTGTTTCAACGGTTTCTGTACTTGTGTTGATCCTTGCCAAAATGGCGCCGAGTGTAGTCCTTTTGGTGAGGCTTCTCAGCAGTGTGGTTTGCTTAACGGCGATCCTGGTTTTGCTAGCACGTGTGTTTCTACAGATGCGTTTGGCAACAATGGCGCCTGTAGCTGTACTGGTAGCTGCGAGGACGTAGAAGGAATTCAATGTAGCACAATTGCTGTTTCTCCTTTGACTGCACCTTCTTTCACGCCTTGTGGTGATAAGGCTCATTGTATCATTACTGGATTTAGTGATGGCACTGGCTTTGGTGTTTGTGGTTGTGGCGATCAGGCTTGTTTGACTCCTAATGGTAAGACTGATGATTGTTCTGGTACTGTTGGCTGCGAGCAAGGTCCTTCTTGCGCGAGTAATTCTGATTGTCCTTCTGGCTTCTTCTGTGGCCAGGGCACTTGCTTTAAGGAGTGCAACACGAATGCTGATTGTGGCGGTCTTGTTAGTGGAAGCTGCAGTATTGAAGTTAATGGCAATAAGGGGTGCAACTGCTTCTGTAATGCAGGAAATCCTTGCTTTGTAGATGATAACTGTGGCAATTTTGGTGAAGATGGCAACTTTGGTCAGTGCATTGTTCATCCTGATGGCGCTAAAAAGTGCAGTTGTACTGATACTCATGGCTGCTCGCCTCTTGATTGCGAGCCTGGCGTGACTCGTTGCAATTCTGGAGATCCTCTAGGTTGTGGCGGTAATCCTGATGCTTGCCAGTGCAGTAATGGCAATAATTGTGTTTGCGAGGCGTGTGCAGAGAAATGTGGTGTCTTCGGCGAAGGCGCGAATGAGGAAGGAGAATGCGAGGAATTAGCAGCCCAGACTGGTGCAGAATGCAATTTCGTGTCGTACGATCAGTCAGGCCACTGTGAATGCGTCTGGCCAGATGATTTGTGCACGACTTGCTTTAATACTAATGGAGGCCAGGCTTGTGGTGAAAATGAATAAGTTTTATCTTGCTAGCATTGTGTTTTTGGCTAGCTTGATTGCCGTCTCTGCTGGCGAGTTTCCTGACGAGGACAAGGACGGTATTTGTGAAACTCCGTTCTGTGACAGGCTTGACTTGTGTCCTAAGACTGCTTGTGAGCTTTTGGACATTCCTGTTGAGAATTGTCAGAACCCTGATAATACTGATACTGACGGTGATGGCGCTGCAGATGTTTGTGATGAGTGCCCTACTGATCCTACGCGTGTTCAGGAGCCTTGCCCTCCGCCTAGAAGAGGCCCGGGCGGCGGTAGTGGTGGTGCTGGTGTAGAAACCGGTTGCCGTTCATTTACTGACTTTAGTCCGCAATTCCACCAGCGTGTTGGCTGGCTTTGCACTCATGATAAGGAGTGTGTGACTCTTGCTTCGAAGTTTGGCAGGTCTGATCCTGAGAATTATGCTTGTGTGATTGTTGGTAGACAGCAGGGTGCTGGTGCTGTTATGAATAATTGTGAGTGCTCGTATAGAAAGCCTCCGTCTTCAGCTCCTCAGTCCTCAATACCTACTGAGATTGTTCAGATGGAGCTTAGAGGCCAGACTCCGCCTCAGGCACCTCCTCAGCAGTTTGCTCCGAGTGCGCCTGTGCAGAGTCCGTATGTTGGTCGTGCTTTTGAGCAGCCTTCACCTGGCAGTCCTGGTTGGTTGCCTTTTGCGTTGGCTGGTATTCTTGTTGTCGGCGGCGTGGCTTTGTACTTGGTATTGCGTAGTCGCATACGCCCCCAATAAATTATTAAACAATTTCTTTTTATTTTGGTTTTATGTGGGCTAAATGGGTGTTTTTGTTAATCTTGCTTATTGCTTGTCAGAATGCTGATATTTTGACTGGCGATGTTGTGCTTGAGATGGAGGGTTCTTCTGATTCATCATCCGAACTTCTTTTTGTTGAACAGGAAGACGTGAAGGATGAGCGTTTAGAGTTTGCCAAAAAGCTTGGTCGTGCTGGCAAGGACAAGCGTTCTCTTTATGAAGAGTATGTTGATGTTATTGGCGCTAACGGCATTCTTGATGGTATAAAGGAATTGTGGCCTAATTGTCATTCTGAAGCGCATGATATTGGAAAGGTGATTTTTGCAAGGCTTGGCGATGTTGGCCAGAGTTTGCGTGTTTGCGCTGATAGTTGTCATACTGGTTGCATGCATGGCGTGCTCATGGAGGCTTTGTCTGGTGTGAATGCATCAGACGCTGAAGGCCATATTGATCCTGAGGCTCTTAAACCGTTCATGGATGAGATTTGTCTTAAGAATGAGCAGATGGTTTCTGATTATTTGCCTGGCGAGTGTTCTCATGGTGTTGGCCATGCGCTTGCTTTTTTGTCAGGTTATGATATTTCTGAGGCCATCGGTGGTTGTAATGAGTTCAATAACTCTGGGATGAAATATTATTGTGCTAGTGGTGTTTACATGGAGTATGTTGCAGTGCGCGATAAAGAGGATAAAAAAACCAGGAGTTTGTTTTACCCTTGTGATACGTATGATTATCCTGCTGCTTGTGCTTGGCATAAGGTTCCTTATGTTTCCTCGAGGCTTTACAAGGCAGGTAAAAAGCTTCCTGAGATTGTTCAGGAGTGTGAAAAGCTTGATGGTAAGTTCAGGCTTGGTTGTTTTCACGGCTTGGGCAATGCGCATGCTGGTTTGATTACTCGTGGCAAGCTTGATATTAAGGATCTTTGTCTTCATGGAAGTGAGGCTGAACAGGTTCTATGTATCGAGGGTTCTGTTGAGCGTATGGCAAGGTATTATGAAAATAAGACTAGGGAGGTATGTGAGAAGCAGTTGGATGGCAAGCATGAAGAAATCTGCCTTACTGCTGTCAAAAACAAGATGAATAATATTAACAAGAATTTGACTCTTTATCTTGAGTAAAGCTTTAATAGTGGTATTCTCGTCGATAATTTATGTTATACCTTATTGGACTTGGACTTTCAGACGAGAAAGATATTTCCTTGAAAGGGCTTGAAGCTGTTAAGAAGTGTGATAAGCTTTACCTGGAATCCTATACTTCTAGGCTAGCTTGTAAAAAGGAAGACCTGGAGATGCTGTATGGCAAAAAGGTTGAGCTTGCTGGCAGGGAGTTTGTTGAAAGCGCAGAGCAGCTTCTAAAGGAGGCAAAGTCTGGCAGTGTTGCTTTGTTGGTTATTGGCGACCCCTTGTGCGCTACTACTCATTGGGATATTTTGCAGCGTGCGAAAGAGTTGAAGATTAAGACTGAAGTCATTCATAACGCCTCAATTATTAACGCGGTTGGTGCTACTGGCTTGCAGGTTTACAAGTTTGGAAAGACTACAAGTATTCCTTTTCCTAGCGAGAAATATGAGATTGAGACGCCTTATAACATTATAAAAGAAAACAAATCCATTGGTGCCCATACTTTGGTTTTGTTGGATTTAGACCCTGCCAAAAACAAATTCTTGTCTGTTAATGAAGCAATTGAGATTTTGCGCAAAATCGAGAGGAAAAGAAACGAAAAAGTCTTTTTGCCGAAAGATTGGTGTGTTGGTGTTGCAAGACTTGGCTCTAAGGACCAGAAGATCGTGTCCGGCACTGTTTTAGAGGTTTCTGATGCTGATTTTGGCCCTCCTCCACACGCCCTAATCGTTCCCGGTAGCCTTCATTTTGTTGAGGAAGAAGCGCTTAAGCAGTGGAAAGTTTTATAAGTCTATTTTTAGCCCGCTGTTCTTACAGCCCCATCGTATAGCGGTCAAGTATAGAGGGCTTTGGACCCTTTGACGGCGGTTCGAATCCGCCTGGGGCTATTATGTACAAGCAGGAACTTTTGCAGGACATTAAAGGAATAAGTGGCGTTCCTTTATTTGTCGTATTAATCATAGTCTCTTTTTTGTTGGGCATGATTGAGCTTTCTGCTCAGTTAACTGTTGGGCTTGTGCTTGCTTATGCTGTTACTGTTTTGATTCGTATTTTTTATTTCAAGCGCCGTCCTGATAAAGAATCGCACAGGACTTTTATTGAGAAAATCGATGCGTCGAGTTTTCCTAGCCTTCACTCATTGCGCGCTGGCGTTTTGGCTACAATTTTGAGTTTGTATTTTGGTAATAACTTGCTAACTATTTTGTTTGCCTTGTGTGCTTTTGCAGTTGCCTTTTCACGCGTCGTGTTAAAGCGCCATTTTGCCAGCGATGCTATTGCCGGCCTTGTGCTCGGTATTGGCATTGGTTTGCTCGTCGCAAGATTTATAAGCTGAATTTCGCTATTTCTTATCATGGGGGGTTTGTCAAAGCAGCAGGCGTTTGTCCTGTTTGCGTTGGGGCGCTGTTATGAGGAATGTGATCGGCGTTTTGCAGATAAACCTCTTGTTGTGAATATGAACAAGAAGGCTTTTATCGAGCTTGCCCAGGCTGCCGGCATGGTAAGCAAGGGCGAGCGCGCGATGTACAAGAATTTGGAAGATCTGGAACAGAAGAAACTTATCTCTTATGTTAACAAGTCGCTAAAGTTGACTGAACGCGGAAATACGCGTTTCCAGGAGCTTCTTAGCAAGATAGAGCCTTATCTTGCTGTTTCTTTGCTTTTGCGTTCTGAGAATGTTTTGAAATATACTAAGGTTCAGGCAAAGTTTAAATAGCTCTTTTTTTGCGTTCTACATAATACAGCCCCGTCGTATAGCGGTCAAGTATACGGGACTCTGACTCCTGTGACGGCGGTTCGAATCCGCCCGGGGCTATTGAGACTGGAACAAATTTTGGATACTGAATCAGCGGAATTTAAGTCAGCTTGGGAGATATACGAATCTTCCTTTCCTTCTGATGAGCGACGGAATCTCAACCAGCAGACTGAGCTTTTGAAAAACCCTCTTTACAAGTTCTTTGCTGCATACGACAATGGAAGTATAGTTGGGATTATAGGAACTTGGCAAATTGTTGATTTTGTTTTTATAGAGCATTTTGCAATTAAAGAAGGCTTGAGAGGTACAGGTTTGGGAACCTCATTGTTGAATGCATTTATTCCGGGTAAAAGGGTTGTGCTTGAAACTGAACGCCCTGTTAATGATACTACAAGGCGGAGGATTGGTTTCTATGAAAGGCTTGGCTTCAAGTTGAACACCTATAACTACACTCAGCCTGCATACTCACCCGATAAGAAACCTGTACCTATGTTCTTGATGTCATGCCCTGAAACTTTGAGCGAATCAGAATTTGTTGGAATAAGAAGGTTGTTGCACACTGTTGTTTATGGCCTTGAAAAGCCGTTAATTTAATCCTCATCTTCTTTGCAGTATCCGCCCACTACTTCTATTCCTTCGTGGAATAATGTTGCATTGGCTGGCTCGTAGGTGACTGTTGCGTTTTCTGCTATGCGTATGCTTTGGTTATCGAAGTCAAATGTTATGCTTCTGTCATTCAGCCATTCCGCTGCTTTTACGTTGAATTCATGTTCTTTAATTTCATAAAGCTCTGTTCTGCCCAAATCCGAGACGATTTTGCAAAGTTTTTTCTCTTCAATTTTTATGCACAAGCTTGTTCTCAGGTTTGTTGGTGCGCAGCGCTCAAATTTGTTGCATTGTGTGTGGATGCAGCAGCCATCTCTGTCTATGCATCTTTTTTGTTCTTCGCAGTATATTTTGTCGCTTGCACACCTGCATTCGCCTTTCTTTAGTTCTTCTCCGAAATTGCATTCTTTTGGCTCTTGGCATACTCCTTCTTCGCAGTTGCCTGTATCGCAGTCTTCATTTGTGCAGCATGTTTCTTCGTCTATGCATTTATTGTTGCAGAGTTTTTTGCCTGTGCCGCACGTGCAGACTCCTGCTTGGCAGAATCCAATTGTGCAGTTTATGTTTGCACAAAGGTCTTTTTCTTGTTCTATATTAGCTTGTTCTGCCACAGCTTGATGTTCAGAAGTAGGCACTGTTCGTAATGCCGGCTCGCATGCTGCCAGCAAGATTAGAAGAATAACGAAAAGATGCTTAACCCCCATATGCCACTACTGCACAGTCATGGTATATATACTTTGCGCTGGCTTATTCAGTATAAATCTTAACCGCGCTCGGGTCATATTTCCAGTCTGGAACAAGTTTGCCTATTACTTTGTAGTATTTCACTAGTCTTTTGATCTTGCTCTCTGTTAATTGCAATCCTCTCACTGCCGTCATGTCCTGTTTGAAATTTTCTATATGTTTTCTTATGATTACTGATCTTTTCATTAATGACATTAGGTCTTCTGGTATTTTTGGCTGTAGTTTCTTGTCTACTAGAATTTCTTGTAATCTTTTGCCTGTTAGCAATTTTACGCTTGGTACGCCGTAACTGTCTCTAAGAATTATTCCTATTTCGCTCGAGGTTTTGCCTTCTTTTGACAGTTTTCCTATCAGTAGTTCTATTTCTTTTGGTTTGTATCGTATCCACGTTGGCTTGCTTGGCTTTAGTGGTTTTTTGCTGCCGGAGTTTCCTCGGCCTCTTGAGTGCATTTTTGCCATATAATATTCTCCGTTCAAGAAATGCTTGTCGCCAGTACAAGGAAGGTTTTACCCGCCTTGTCTCTTGAACATATAGGATTTTCCGACGGTGATTTATAAGCTTTTCTATAATCATCGACGAACGAGCGCGACATTACGGAGTAAGGAGCGTATCGTGAGGAGTGTTTTCGAGCGAAGCGAGTTTATGTGCAGAAAATAATTTTCTAATAAAAAAAATTAAAGAAGCCCTCGTATATCATCTATTCTGCTCGCAACGTCGTTTCCTTTCTTTGTTAAAGCTAGCAGTTTTAGTCTGCCTTGCTTGTCGAAGTTGACCAAACCTTCGTGCTCCATTTCTTGCAGAATTTTAACAACGTGCGAGTATGTGCAATCAATTACCTTTGCCAGCGAGCTCGCATAAACTTCGCTCTTGGCGTTTTTTAGCTCTACCAACATCATGGCCGGTTTCTCTCTGAAAAACGTTTTAAAAATTTCCTTATTCTTATTCAAACTACCCACCCCGCTGTTGAAATCATTGTATTGGAGTATATATTTAAATGTTTCGCAGAAACGATTTTATCGTCGATAAAACTTCAATTTATCCTGCAAGAAATACTTTTCCTTTAAAATCCTTTGCGATAAGCATATAAACGTATTGCATTTTGTGAAAAAACAATGTTATTTTCTCATGAAGTTGTTCGCCCTAGCCAGAAGGAGCTGATTGAAACAGTTACAAAGGCGTTGAAAGAAAAAAAACACGTTCTCGCACACGCTCCTACTGGTCTTGGCAAAACTGCTGCTGTTTTATGTCCTGCTTTGGAACTTGCTCTTCAACGCGATCTCACTGTTTTCTTCCTAACTTCCCGTCACACTCAGCACAAAATTGTGCTTGAAACGGCAAAAAAAATTATGGAAAGGAACAAGATTGTTTTTCCTGTTGCGAGTTTGATTGGCAAGAAGTGGATGTGTGCGCAGGAAAATGTTGAAAACATGCCATCTGGTGATTTCGCGGAATATTGTAAGGGCATGGTTGAGAATAATCTATGTGAGTTTTATACCAATGCCCGTGGCAAAAACAATCTGACAGCCCAAAAAGTGTTGTCGGAATTGAATGCGGATTCCCCGCTGCCGACTGAAACTGTAATGCTAAGATGCATTCAGCAAAAATTGTGTCCGTATGAGATGTCTTTGATGCTTGCTGAGAATTCTAAGGTTGTTGTTGCTGATTATTTTTATCTGTTTAATGAACACATCAGGGAAGCGTTGTTCGGAAAGATTAAGAAAAAGCTGGAGCAAGCGATAATCATTGTTGATGAAGGGCATAATTTGCCTGCGCGTGTTCGTGATTTGCTTACTTTTCGTTTGTCCAACAAAGGTATGAAGCTTGCTGTGCAGGAAGCCAAGAAGCATCATTTGGATGATGCGCTTTCCTTGCTTGTTGAGATTCAGGAAGTGTTGAACAAGTTAAGCGAGAATTTGAAAGAGGAGAATTTGGTCAAGCGCGAGCTTTTCTTTGAGCCTTTGAATAAATTCAAGAAGTATGATGAGATTATTGCTGAATTGGAGCTTTCTGCTGAAGAAGTTAGGGCTGAACAGAAAGTTTCGCATATTGGAAGTGTTGCTCGTTTTTTGGAAGCTTGGAAGCATGATGGTGCGGGCTTTGCGCGTTTTATATCCAGAAGGGAAATGTTTGTAACACTCAGTATTCGTTGCCTTGATCCTGCTTTGGCCACTAAAGCAGTGTTTGATGATTGTTATGCTGCTGTTGTCATGTCTGGCACTTTAAGTCCTACAAGCATGTATGCTGATGTTTTGGGTATGCAAAATGCTGTAAGCAGGTCTTTTCCTAGTCCTTTTCCTGAAAGCAATAGGTTAACTTTGATTATTCCAAAAACTACTACAAAGTTCACATTGCGCAGTGATCGTCAATATAGCGAAATTGGTAAGATTTGTGCTGATTTTGCTAACAGGATTCCGGGTTGTGTAATGCTTTTTTTTCCTAGTTATAATCTTAGAAATTTTGTTGCGCGGTTTTTTTCTGAAAAATATAATAGGCAAGTGTTTTTTGAAGACCCAGGTATGGACAAAGCCAATAGGCAGCTGTTGTTAGACAAGTTTTCCTCCCATGCCAAGGAGGGCGCTGCGCTTTTGGGAGTTGCTTCTGGTTCTTTTGGTGAGGGTATTGATTTGCCTGGCATTTTGAAGGGCGTTATTGTTGTTGGCCTGCCTTTGGACAAGCCTGATTTGGAGACGACTGAGCTTATTTCTTATTATGATAAAAAGTTTGGCAAGGGTTGGGAGTATGGCTATATTTTGCCTGCTATGACGCGCTGCATTCAGAATGCGGGCAGGTGTATTAGGTCTGAGAAGGACAGGGGCGTGATTGCTTTTGTGGACGAAAGATACGCCTGGCCTCGCTATAAGTCTTGTTTTCCGCCTGAATGGAAATTAAAGATAACTACTGATTACGATGAAGAGCTCGCCAGGTTTTTTGGCAGGCTTGCATAGTCGTTTTTCATATGTCGGAAACCCTCTGCGCGGAAACAATTGGGCTTTAGCCCGTGGAGGAGCGCAGGGTTTCCGAGCATGCTCAAGAACCACCGCGTGATGTTCGCGCTCTATGTGTCATTCACGCCACCTGCTTTAGCGGTGGTTCTTGACAACAAAATTTATATACCTCTCTTCTCGTGGCAAGTTTATGCCTAAAAAGAAGGGAAGTATTTTTGAAAAAGACAAGGAATCCGAATTTGCGAGTAAGCCTGAAGAATTCTTGGACGAGCCTGAAGAGCACGTGGAAAGTCATGAGGATGCTGAAATAAAGATTCATATTGGCGAAAAGGAAGCTGATGTTTATACTGAAGAAGGTAGGGAAGAATTGACTGTTGACGAGGGTGAGATTGCTCCTTGGGAAGAGGGCTTTGCTGCGGGCGCAGAAGGTCGTGGCGAGGGAACAACGTGTGCTCATTGTGAGAAACCTTTGGGTGATAGGGAAGAAAACGTTTTTGAGCGTGAGTATAAGGGTGTATTGATGTTGTTTTGCAGCGAGAAATGCGCGAAATCAGGTCCTTCAATAGAACAAGACTAGTTCTCAGTACCGCCTATTACTTCAGTTACTACTGGTTTGTCTTGTTTTACTTCTTTAACGCCTTTTATTATGCTTAGGATGTCCGCAACCAGCTTTAGGCGTTTTTCTGTAAGTACTCCGTAGCGTTTTATCGTGAATGTGTCCCCTCCTATCTTGACTATTTGGAATGCTTGTGGGATTGAAAATCCGCCTCCCAGCTCTATGCTTTTGTTGAATATACTGTTTAGTTCTGGCTGGAAGTGGATGTACATTACGCTTTTGGTGAAGTTTATTGTCGCTGGTCCGAACGGTGTTTGTAGTGTCTGGTTTTCTTCTGGTGTTTGGTAGAACATGATGTCTTTGTCTGCGATTTTTGCCACTTTGCTTTGCCATTCTGTGTTTGGCAGCATGTACTTTTCTCCTTCTTTTGCGACAATTTCCGCAATCACGTTTTTTTCCGTCATGTTTACGATTTTGTATTTGAATGCAAACTGCTCGCTTTTGACTACGTCGCCTATGATTGGCGGTTTTTTGAAGAAATTTTCATAAGACGAAAGCGGGAAAGCTTGCAGTTTATTGATGCTTATGAAGCGATTTATTGTTTTTGTTTTGTTTATTTCAAACACAACTTCTGTTTCGCTCGGTTCTATCCATGTCTCTTTATGTTCTCCTTCGTGCACGCTTAATATCGCTTCGTCAAAGCCTTGAACTTTTCCGCTTTGGCCTAGAACGAATGTGAATGGTCCTTTGACATAGTTCATTATTTTGTTTTTTTCTGCGATTTCCGGGTTATTCGTGTCAACGACTGTTCCGTTTTCTAGGTATAGAACAAAATTGATGCTTACCAGGTCTCCATACGTCGCTCCTGGAAGTGTTACTTTTTCTTCTGTTACATTGAGAGGTATCTCTGGTGCAGGTTTGCCTGTAAAAAATAAAAGAATTGTTCCAACCGCGATTATTCCTAAAATTATGAGGAGTGTCTTATTCATCCGATTGCCCGTCTGACATCCACCGCTTCCGCGGATTCCACATCCGGCAAGGCTCTTATCTTTTCTTCAAGCCTGTCCGTGCCTCCAATGCTTTCGTCCATGACAAAAAGGAGTTTTAATGCCTTCAGCCCATATCCTATCTCTTCTATTTCTTTTCTGATTTCTCCTTCTTTGTGTTTTGGGTCCACAAAGTCTCTGACATGCTTGCATGCTTCGGTATAAACCTTGTCAAGGTTCACGTCTGGGCCTTTTGGCATGATTTTTAGTGTAACAATGACGCTCGCCATTTAGTTTGGCCCCTCAAATCCGCATTCAGGGCAGGTGTACTTGGAAGCTATTTCTCTGCAGTGCGCGCATCTTATGATTTCGTATTTCAAGCATTTTGGGCATTTAAAGCGCGCTATGCCGACTTGTCCGGTTATGGCTTCTTTGCACGTTAAACAGCTTGTTGTCATATGTCGTGCAGAACGGCACGGCTTTAAAAATGTTATGATTGTTAAGTCGAGACTTTATAGCCTGTACCCACCTGCTAAATTGAATAGCGGCTCGCAACGCCTGATTAAGACATGTGCCAAATACACCATCCTCCAGAGATAACAAAAGTATATAAATGCAGTTTGAGGCTTTTTGAGTATGGGTGCTAAGTCATTTTTGCTTTTTGGGAGACGGGAATCTTCTGCTTTGGACGTTAAAGAGCAGCGCTTGAAGGAGCTTGAGAGTTTGATTGCTGAAAGGCGCAATGAATTGGCTGGTCTTAAGCGCGAGGCTGAGAAGGCAAAGAAGGAAGAGCAGGTTTTGAAGTCTTTGCGTAATGAAGTTAACACCCGTATAAAGCTGTCCGAGCGTAAAGAGTCTCATTTGCATGAGCTTGAAAGGGATATTTCTCAGCGTACAAAGGCTTTGGGTGATAAAGAGGCGTTTATTCAGGGTTTGAAGCGTGAAGAGCAGGCATTGCGTTCTAGCATTGCTGACTTGGAGCGTGCTTTTAATGAGAAAAAGTCTGCTTTGAACGAGAGGCAGAATGCCATGCTGAAGCTTGCTCAAGAAGTGGATGCTCTAACCCGAAAGCGCGATGAGTACAAGCGTTTGGAAGTTGCTGCAAAGGGGCTTGTTCTTAAAAACAATCAGATGCAACAGGAAGTCGCAAAGAAGGAGAGGCGTGTTGCTGATGGCGCGTCTTTGCTTTCTAAAATGGAAGAAGATGTTGGAGAAAGAAAACAGCACTTGGCTGAATTGAAGGTTAAAATTGATCAGGCAATTGTCATGAAAAGGCAGCTTGATGCTGATGTTGCGTCAGCGAAGAAGTCCATTCTTACTGCTGAACGTGAGCTTGCAGACATGGAGGATGCTGTTAAAAGTGTTATTAATACTAAGGAACAATTGGAAAGAAAGAGTGTATTGTTGCGCGATCGTGAGAAGCGTTTGGCTGATCAGGAAAGTAGGATTGAGCAAAAAAAGAGTGAGCTTGGAAGCTTGCGACAGGAGACTGAGGGTGCTAAGAAGAGTAGGCAGGAGTTGATTGCTTTGCTTGAAGATAAAAAGCATGTTCTTGAAGAGCTCAAGACAGCTATTGTTCAGAATCACCAGTCTATTAAAGAGTTGCACGAGAGTGAGCGGGAGGCGCGCAAGTCAGCGCAGGATTTAATATCAGCTCAAAGTGAGAGTGATAAGAAGCTGAAGCTGCTCGAGTCCAGAGAGAAAGAATTGATGCGCAGGGAAGCCGCTATTGTAGATCATGACAAGGCATTGAAGGAAGCTGCAGGCATGCTTGGCAAGGATAAAAAGGAATTTGCTGACGAGGTCAATGCAAGAAAGGCTGAATTGTTGTTGCTTCGCCAGGAGTGGGAGAAGAAGTTTAAGGAGTTCCAGGGGGAGAAGAGTGATTTGCAGCGTGAAAAGTTTGATGTGCGCAAGCTTGTGGAATCTGACGTTCTTGCCTTGAAGGATAAGGAAGACGAATTGGTCGAGGCTATCGCCATGCTTGAGCGTGATAAGGACAAATTGCAGGCTGAGGAAAAATCGTTGCTGAAGAGTATTTCAGAGTTAGAGAAAGTTAAGGATTCCCTTGAGCGTGAAAAGCAGACTATTGCTTCTAAAGAAAAGCGGGTTTTGGGCGGCGAGCGCGTCTTGCAGAAGGGCATAAAGTTTATTGATGATGAAAAAAGAAAGATCGAAAAGGAAAAAGACATGATTTATCGTGCGCGGGAGTTAAAGAAGATTCTTCCGAAGATGGAGCAGAGGTATGAGGAATTGCGCGGGTCTGTTTCAAAAACCGAAGCTAGGCTTATGGAGGTTGGTACAAGGCCATCAGCCATTAGGACTTTTAAGGAGCGTGAAAAGGAATTGCAGATGAGGGAAAAAGGGGTTCATATGGAGTTTAAGAAATTAATTGAGAAGGAAGGTGAAGTTGAGGCTTTGGAGCAGAGGAAGGAGCGTGCGTTTTCTGAATATTTGCGCGAGGAGGTTGAGCGTGCTCAGTTGGGTAAGCCCGGCAGAGAATCGCCTAATCCTGAAATTCATGGCATGATTGATGATGCTCGTGAGAAAGTCATGCGTGGTAATATTGATGAGGCCGTTCTCGTTCTTTCCCAGGCCGAGTTTTTGGTTGACAAGCTTCAGAATCAGGAGCAAAGGCGCCTGTTCATGTATGATATTCGTGATTTGAAAACAAGTATTAAGCTTGCTTCGCTTACTTAGTAAATGCATTAAGTAGAGATTATATTGTCTTTTATTGTGAATATTTTTCCTAGGAATGTTTCAACAACTTCTATGTTTGTTTGCGCGTGTGATGTTATTTTTGTTGTTTTGAAACTGCTCGGTCTGCATAGCGCGATTAATGGTATCATGTTATCTGCGAGATGGCTGTCCACCGGTGCGTTTTCTTGTATTTCTTTGAGTAGTTTTTGTGCTGCTTCTGAACCCACCAGTTCTGCTGGCTTGCCCGGCTCTCCGAGAGCATCTGCGCCTAGTCTTATTGGGTTTTCTGCGTCTATGTCTTCTTTGTCTGTTGAGTATATTGCCCAGAGCGTGATGCCGGATCCTGCTGATAGCGTGTCTGCGTATTCTGTTGTTATTTCTATTGGCACTTTTAGTTTTGTGAGCATTTGTTTTGCAGCGTTTGCCTGTCTTTCTGCTACTTGTGCTTTTGCAAGATTCTTGCTTGCATGAGAAACTCCCTTGATGCTTATGAGCTGGCCTTGTTTTAACAAGTTGAATGCTTTGTGTTTTAGTGCTGCTTGAAAAGCCTCAAATGTTTCAAACTCGTTTCTTTTTATTTCTGGTTTTATGGTCAGTTCTACTTGGCCTCCTCCTTTTGGGTAATAGCCTCGTTTCATCAGCTTAACTTCCAGTCCACACACTCTTCTGTATTGTGGCACGAGGACGTTTGTGAGGTAATCTATTGGCATGCTCCATTGTGTGTCTGTGCCTCCTACGAGTGTTAGCGTGTGCGTTTTTTGTGCGAACATGCATGGCAGTAATACTGCTTGTAGAAGGAGTGTTACGCTGCCTGCTGTTCCTATGTCTATTTTCATATTTTTTGCTGAGATTTTTCCTGGAACATAAAGCAGTTCTCTGCTTCCTATTTCTGCGCCTTCTGCTTTTGCATTGCAGAGCTGTTGTAATGCTTTTACGCAGTGCACGTGCTGTGCTTTTAATCCTGGGTCTTTTCTTGCTTCTCGTATTTTGGTCACGCGGAATGCTTGTCCTGTTAGGCTGCTTAGGGCAAGTGCTGTTCTCGCGATTTGGCCTCCAGCCTCTCCCATGCTGCCATCAAGAACTATCATAAGTTACAAAAAAAGAATTCAGTATATAAAAGTTAATAGAAAAAAATAAAAATAATAAAAAATTTAGCCTAAGTCTAGCGTGTCAAGCTCTGCTAGGTCTGCGTCGAGCGCGTCAAGTTCGCTCGTGTCGAGTTCTTTTTCGAGCGCGTCGACTTCAGCCATTGAGCTTTCAATGTCTGATACTACTTGTTCAGTTGGCCCTGTTACAGGTGCTTCCGGTATTGCTGGAGGCGCCATTTTTGGTTTTGGCGCGCAGCTGACTAGCAATATCAGTGCCAGGCTTATCACTATAAACGCGGTTTTCATCTGCATAGCAATCACCATCCACTATTTAAGTTTTATTGCTGCGCAGTCGCGTTAGCGCTGGCTGATGCATTAGTTGCTGTGCCATTAGTGCTTGCACTTGTGTCTGCGTCAGAGTCTTCCTCAGACTCATCTTCATCAGCTTCTTCAGACTCATCTTCTTTAGCTTCGTCCTTATCAGCTTCTTCAGACTCATCTTCTTTAGCTTCTGGCTGTTCAGCTTCTTCAAGCGCTTTTGCATCTTTGCCTTTGATCTGGCGTACTAGGTCTCGCAGCAGCATTTGTGCATCTTTCAGAGCTTTATGGCTTGCTCGCAACTTTTCTGTTGCTTGCTTCATCAGCTCATCTTTCTGGCCTGGTTCTGCAGCTCTTGCTTGCTCTCTCAGCTTTTGTGCTTCTTCGTACAAGCTTCGTGCTTCAGCTATCTTGGCTTTGAAAGCATCTGTGCTGATTCCGCTTATATCCTTGCCTTTCTTTTCCATGTGTGCAAGGACTTTGTCAAGCCTTTGCTCTAAGTGCGCAGCTTTATTTAGTGCGTTCTTGAGTTTTCCTGCTACAAGCTCATGCGCTACTTTTCGCATTGCGTGCTTTGTCTTTTGTGCTTTCTCGCGCACTTCCTTTGCGACCTTTTTGACTTCTTCAGTCGTTGCTTCTTCAGTTACTGCTTCAGAAGCCTCGGCTGCTTCGCTTGCTTCTGCTATTTGCTCGTCAATCTCGGCTAGCAATTGTGCTTTTTGTTCTTCTCGCAAGTCTGAAGCTCTAACCTTATTGGCTGCTTCCATGAGTATCGCTCGCATTTTATCTAGCGATTCCTTCAATGTCGCTTTTGCTTCTACGCGTGCGCCTTTTCTTGCTGTCCTGCACTCTTCGCTTGCTTTATCTTCGCACTTTACCTTTAGCTCTTCGCGTATGGCTTTGAGTGCTTCTTTTCTTGAAGCAAACGCTTCTTTGCGCATTTCTCTTGCTTCTTTGGCTTCTTCACGCATGCCTTTCGCTCCTTCTCTTACTTCTTTCATGCGCTCTCTGGCCATGTCGCGTCTACTATCTACTTTCTCCACTGTTTCGTCTGCAGTATCTGTATCTGCAGTTTCCGTGCTCCCTGAATCGTTGCTTGTTTCATTGTCAGTGCCTTCTTCGGCAATTGCCAATGGTGCCAAGCTCATCAGCATCAGGATGAGCAACGCCATTATTTTTCTCATGTTTCCACCTCCAATGTGGTATTGTAATTTGTTTTCATGTGATTATCTATGTACAGAGTGTTTAAATAGATACTTTTCAAAAACTCCAATTCTTTCGCAATTAAGAACCATTAACACTTTACAAAAGTTCATCTATCCTCTAATTGCTTAAAGAAGCACTATTCAGTCTCTTTTTACCAAAATAAGCACGTTTTCAGCACAGCATATCACATAATCTTTATATATATGAATGTGTTTGTCGTATGTATGAGATTGTTTTGGGTGGTTTGGCTCCTAATCTTGCCTTCAGTTTTGGGAGTTACTATTCATGGGACCGTGTATGATTTTGGGCTTGATAGGCTCTCTAATGCTGTTGTTGAGATAGACACTTCTCCAAAACAACAAATGGTTGCCAAGAACGGCACGTATTCTTTTACTGTTCCTGCCGGAACTTATACGTTGAAGGCAAGGCATGAAAAGTCTGATGCGGAAGTAGTAGAAAACATTTCTGCCATTTCTGAGGGTGATTATGTATTTGACTTGATCTTGTTTCCTTCCTTGGAAAGCGAGGAAGCTTTGTTGGAAGAGGAGCTTGAAGTTCCGATGGTTGAGGAGATCATTGAGGACAGGCCTGTTTCTCAGTGGCTGCTTTGGCTTGTAGTTTTTGTGCTGCTTGGTTATGTTGTGTACAAGGTTTCTCGAAAGCCTGTTGTGGAAAAGGAAGTTATCAAGGAAATCAAGGAGGTTGCTGTTCACGAGGAGCTGCAGAAGATTTTGGAGTTTGTTGAGAAGGAAGGCGGGCGTACTACTCAGAAGGATATTAGGAAGAATTTTCCTTACTCTGAGGCCAAGATTTCTTTGATGATTGATGATCTTGAAGCTAAAGGCTTGGTTAAGAAGATTAAAAAAGGAAGGGGAAATTTGATTCTTAAGGCATGAAACTTGTAGCAGGCATTGATCCAGGCACGACTGTTGGTTGGGCTGTTTTGGACTTGCATGGCAAAGTTTTAGCTGTTGGTTCTCAGAAAGAGCTGGATCTTGATTCGCTTGTTGCGCTTTTAACAAAATTAGGCAAAGGCATTGTAATTGGCAGTGATAAAGCAAAGATTCCGTCGTTTGTTGAGGAAACCGCAACAAAGCTTGGTGCAAGGCTGGTTGGTCCTGCTCAGGATGTGCGAGTTGATGAAAAACGGGTAATGACATCTCATCTTTCTTTCAATAACACTCACGAGATGGATGCTTTGGCAAGCGCATTGATTGCTTTCAAGAAAATTCAGCCATTGTTGAATAAGATTCGTATTTTTTTGGAGCGTGAGAAAAAACTAGGTTTGTTTGAGGACGTGGCTGAACTGGTATTAAAGGAAGAGATTAGTATTCGTGCTGCCTCGTTGTTATTGACTCCGAAAAAAGATGTGAAAGAGGAATATCAGACTTTCCAGGAACAGAAGCGGGACGAGGATATAGTGCAATTGTATCAGGCGCTTTCACGTGTAAGAAAGGACAATGCTGTATTGGCTGGAAAGAATCGTGAGTGGGAAGAGAAAGTGTTTACGCTTGAGCAACAAATTCAATTATTGCAACAGCGGACTGCTGGTTTGGTGAAGCCTAAAACGCCTGCTGATATTGCACGGGTGAAGGATGGCCAGATTCAGTCATTATCGCAGCGCTTGAAGAATTCGTTGCAGATGCAGTCTAAATTGATGAACGTGATTGAGAGGTTGGAAAAATTATTGTTGCGGCAGGATAAGGTGCCGTTGTTGCGTCTTGAGCATCTGGGCTGGGATGATGTGATGAGGAATAAAGAATTGATAACAGAGGGTTCTGTATTGTTTGTTGATGATGCGAATACGATGAGTAATAAGGCGGTTGAATGGTTGAGTTCGCAGGGAGTGCAGATTTTGATTTGTGGCAGGTTGCCTGGTCATCGGGCGCGTGCGCAATTGCCTTTTGCTTGCGTGCCGGCTGAAGAATGTGAATTGTTGAATAAGATTGCTCTAGTAAAGAGAGACTGGCTGGATAAAGTGCGCGCTGAACGTGTTGTATTGGCAAAGGTTGTTGAGGAGTACAAGAAGGAACGTTTACCTGATAGTTCTTGAGAGTGTATCCAGGTCTATTTCTTTTTTTGCTCCGCTTTTGATGTTTTTTATTTGTGCTCTGTGACCGATGTTAAGGATTTCGACTTGCTCGCCGTGAAGAGTTATGATGTCTCCGCGTTTAAAGGGCAGCACTTTGAAGAGTACAGTAACTCTATACAAAAGTTTGCTTGTCGTTTTGTCTACTGTGTGTAATCTTCTGCTCGTTTTGAGTATGCCTGAGAATTTTTCTTTGATTTTTCTTCCCAAGTTTTGCAGATAGTGCTGATCTGTTATATAGAGGTCTATGCCATTTGTTACTTTTTTTTCCTTGACCACTCTTGCCCTTCCATCTTTTTTTATTTTGCCATGTATCCATTCCAGCAGTTCTTTGTTTCCGTCTCTTATCTGCAGTATTCCTTCGAAATAGTCGCCTGGACGCTGTTTCATTTTAGTATATGCTAAAACAAAACCTTTTTAAGTCTTTGTAGGAAAGTTGTGTTAATGGGTTTTAAGGAATCGTTGAAAAAGGTTTGGTATTTTTTGTGGGAAGAGGAGAGTATTTGGAGTTGGATTGCTAACGTCATTCTTGCTTTTGTTATTATCAAGTTTTTGCTTTATCCTGGTCTTGGTTTTGTTTTGGGCACTCCTGCTCCTATTGTTGCTGTGGTTTCTGGCAGCATGGAGCATGATGGTGATTTTGACCAGTTTTGGTCTGTTCCCATGTGTTGTAATGCTGCCTGCACTAAGCAGGTTGTGCAGGGCGAATATTATGAGAATATTAATTTGTCTCGTGCTGAGTTCCGTGATTTTGATTTTGTGAATGGTTTTAATAAGGGCGACATTATGATTTTGTACAGTCCTGAAAAGGCAGTTGTTGGTGACGTGATTGTTTATTTGGTCGAACACCGTCCTGATCCTATTATTCATCGTGTGATAAAGACTTCAGTTGAGAATGATAGAACGTTGTTCTGGACTAAGGGTGATCATAATTGTGATGTTGGGCCTTTTGAGCTTCACATTCCTGAGGAGCACGTTATTGGCAAGGCTGTTTGGCGCGTGCCTTTCCTTGGCTGGGTTAAGATTATTGCGGTTGGCCTGTGGCAGACCGTGGTGGGGTGAGAATATGTTGTTTTGTCCGAAATGTAAAAGCATTATGATGCCGAAGGCTGTTGGTGGCAAGAAGCAGTTTGTTTGCAGTTGTGGTTACAAGCAGGCTGCTGAGAGTGTGACGATTACTGAGACTACTAAAGAGAAGCCAAAGGAATTTGTTGTTATTGAGAAAGAGCCTACTGCCAATATCATCATTGATGCTGACTGCCCTAAATGTGGTCCTGTGAAAGCAGAGTATTGGGAGATTCAAACAAGAGCTGCTGATGAACCAGCTACGAGATTTCATAAGTGCTCAAAGTGTGGTCATACTTGGCGCGAATATAAGTAGATGGAAGGCTTCCCTTTAACAGGCCGCGTGAAGATTCTTGTCAAGCCTAATTCTAAGAAAACTGAAGTTCTTGGCTGGGATGAGGAAAGGAAAGCTTTTCGGGTTGCTGTCGCCGCTCCTGCTGAGGATAATAAGGCGAATATTGCATTAGTGAAGTTCTTGTCTAAACTGTCAAAAAAGCGTGTGAGGATTGTTTCTGGTTTGTCTTCTCGTGAAAAGATTGTTGAATTCTATTTAATCGGGTAATAATTAAGCGATTTGTGGAATTTATAATAGATAAGAGGCTCAAAATCTTTGAGCACGTCGATAAATTGTGATTTGATCGCATCAATAAATTCATAGAATTCGTTAACATCATTTACTAAAATACGACACTCGAGTTCGCAAAAGCCTATTGTTTTAGTGATGCTAATAACTTGTGGTTGTAGTGAGAGAAACTTGCGGAACGCCTCTTGGCGGGCAGGAATGTTTTCCAAGAAGAGGAAAACACGGTAGTGAAGCTTTTTAAGTTTCTCGTGGTTAATCATAACTCTATATCCAAGAATAATACCGTTCTTCTCAAGTTCTTTGATTCTATGCTTGATTGCATTCGCCGTAAGACCGATTTTTTTTGATATTTCTGTCAATGGTGTTCTGGCTTGTTCTGCAAGAATCTTGAGAATTTTATCATCAGTTCCATCGAGTAGTCCGGTTTCGAGCGGTCCTGACATCCGAATTTCGGCCAATTCTGTTGGCTGAGAGATAAGAAATTTTGGTTTGTAATACCAGAAGTCAGTCACAATTGTGATTAATTTTTCCTTTACGTATTTCTCGAAGTCCTTCATAAGATCCTCATAGATCGCTTTAAATTCATACACGTCCTTTGCAAAAATTGCGATTGAATGGTCCCATTTGCCATGCACTGATGCATTCACGCTTACGCGTTTGTGTTTGTTGAGGTGTTGAATGAACTGTTTTTCTTCATCCACGCCTAAATGTTGAAACTTAAAATAGAAGAGATAAATTATTAGTCCAAGTTTTGAGGGGTTTATGTCAGTATAAAATCCCTGTATGACGTCTTCCTTCTGTAAGCGTTCAAGACGGTAAAGCAACGCCTGCTTTGAAATTCGAAGTTTGCGGGCTAGTTTTGCCAACGGTTGGCGGGCGTTAAAGTCCAGCCCATAGATGAGTTTCTTGTCAATTTCCGTGATTTTGTTCATATTTCTTTACTTTATTAACTTCTAAGCTTTAAATTTTGCGTTTTGTTAAAGAGATATAAGGAAAAGTTTAACTTTCTTAGAATTCACTATTGTTTCATGGTAATTAGAACTCCACGAACTGAGGAGCTTGAAGTGCTCTATTCATTGATTAAGCCAGAACCGCACCACGTTGTACTGGATGCCCTTGCTGGATCTGGGTTTGCTTCTGGGCCTCTTATAGGAAAAGTTGCCAGCATTACAGCGGTTGATGTAGATCAGAGACCTGAAGAGCTGCCAAGTCATATTTCCTACGCTAGAAACAATATCAAAGATTTGGGCCTTAAAGATAATAGTTTTGACGTAGTTTTAGCACATACAGGATTTCACCACGTTGGTGATGGAGATTCTAAACTGCAAGAGAAAGCATTGCGAGAGCTATATAGAGTCTTGAAACCAGCAGGTACAATTGTTATTTCTGATCTGCAAGGCGAATCTTCTGCCTCAGAATTTAATGATAAATGTGTAAAAAATCATGGAAACAAATGCCAGTGGCTTACTACGGGAAAGATAAAGGAAGCGTTAGAAAAAATCGGATTTAAAGATGTTGTTTCAAGAAAAAAGGATGTTTCTTGGAACTTTTCTACTTATGAAGATATGAACGCCTTTACTGCCAAGATATTCAAAATTCCGGAGAATAAAATTTTATCACAACTTCAATTATATAATCTTCTTATGCCCAATGAACTAATTGTAAAATTACCCTTCTGGTATGCCAAGGGTGTGAAAAAATGAAACGAGAACCACTTTCTAGACTAACAGTCATGGTTACAGATGATTGTAATTTGGGGTGTGTAGGATGTGTTACTAACGCCCAATTTGGTCGTTTAGGAAAACGCATTATAGACAAGGATTTCGCTCTTGAAGCAATAAAAATGTTCTATAGTCCAGCACGCTTTGAAAAGCCCTATCTCTTCTTTTCAGGGAGAGGAGAACCGACGTTACGAATTGATATTATTGAAGCAATTGTTAGCGAAGCAAGCAATTTTCTTGATGATCCATATATAGGAATTCAAACAAATGGAGTTTTTGATGTAAAAACAAGGCAAAGAATAAATGAGATTTCCGATCTTGTCTGGATGTCAGTGGACGGTAGACCAGAAATTAATGATGGCTTAAGGCCAATGCGTAAAGGAAACGCCTCAGAATATTTAGCTGAGAATATTCCGGCTCTTATGGCATCCGGTACACCAGTGCGCTGGCGTTCAACTATTTATCCAAGAAATTGCAGTGCAGTAGAGCAAAAATCACTAGTTGATTATGCAAAACAATGTGGTATTGATATAGTCGTTTGTGAACCAGCAATCATTTCTCCGTCAAGAACTAATACTGGTGACGACATATATCTTGTCAGCATTTCCAAATTTATTGAAGGATTTATTGAAGCCAATCAATATGCTGCATCAATAGGGATCACTTATATCACTGGTTTGATGGAAGAAGCACAGAAATTGCACGATATTGGCACTAGAAAGAGGTGCAGCGAATGTTTTGCAATAGATCCTCTTACAGCATTACCAAAAAGCGCAACATTAACAACCGATAATCGTATGGTAGGTTGCTATCTTGGTTATGAAGATAATGATACAATGGAAGTACTTACATTCGGAAGATGGAAAAATGGCAGATTAGTAATTGATCGAGAAAGGTTGCGAGAACTTGGGCAAGCAGATAAAAATAATAATTGTTGTTTTGGCAGATCTCTTTTGGGAAATAGTAGAATAGAAGCATCACTTTTAGAAAAAGTTAGGAAAGAAACAAAATATCCAGTAGAATTACCTTACCATTCCTAATACACTAAAAATGCCCACAAAAGCTTTTACTTCAATAACCTTAGAAAATTATCATAATGAAGAACTTGCAGAAGAAATAGTTAATTATCTTAAAAAAAAGAAAATTAAACAAGTCAAGATAAAGATTACTGAAGAATTAAGAGAAACTCTTGAAAAAAATTATACCACGGATAAATTTGATAAATTGAAAGATGAAATACAAAGGTGGCTTGAAGCTGACGGTTTTCATTTTTACTTGAGTATTCCTAAGATTAAAACTACTTTTGAAAAATTTGCGTATGGGGTAGAAGCGAATTCATACGAAAAAGACTTTAAAGAGACATTCTCAAAATATGAATAAGCCAAACTAAGTGCTCACCGTCTCAATCATCAACTATCCGCCCCAATATTTAAACCATCCGTAAACCTTCCGGATTTTCCGTAAACTTTCCGGTTTTTTCGTCGATACGCATATTAAGGAGTAAAAAATATACTTTTTCATGTCTTACGTTCACTTGTTCATTGTTAAGGATGATTGTGTGTATTCTGTGACTGTTCATTATAGGACTGCGATGAAGCTTTTGGAAAAGGGCGTGGATAGTATTTTGCCTTTGTTGAAGTCTCGTTTTCTTGATGCTGGCTATCTTGTGTTGGACTTGAACAAGCGTACTATTGTTAATGGCCAGGGTGCTTTTCATGTTGGCAGTGTTTTAGGAAAGAAGGATTTGTGTGTGATTGAAGCATAAGCTTTTTAAAGTCATAATCTTTTCTACTTGTTGAAAAAGATGGTGAAGAAGACTATTGTCGCGGTATTGGCGATTGTATTGTTGTCTATTGTTTTTGTTGGCGCTGCTCAGCGTTGGGGCTATACCCGGTATGGCGCTGTTTACTCTTATGGCACTCCTTATTATTCCTATTATCCTCTTTATCAGTATCCGTTTTATGGGGGCTATTATTCATATTATCGATCTCCATATTACACTTATCCGTACTATTACAGCCCGTTAGCTTCAGATTATGTTTATAGGTATGGTGCGCCTTCAACTGCGTATCCATCTCCGACTGCTGGGTACGGCGCTCCTTCAACCGCGTATCCATCTCCTGTTTCTGGTGAATTGCCGCGTGGTGGGGAAGGCCAGTTGTGTGGCATGATTGATAGCCAGCAGTATGGTTGCGAGTATGGCTTGGTGTGTGATTACAAGCAGGGTGGTGTTGGTGTTTGCGCCCGCCAGTCTGGTGGTGTTACTTACACGAGTCCGCCTACAGCTGCTTATCCGTATTATTATT
Organism: uncultured Methanosarcinales archaeon; assembly: GCA_964641265.1. Lineage (GTDB taxonomy): Archaea > Nanobdellota > Nanobdellia > Woesearchaeales > ARS49 > CABMGU01. Next base: position 60,283 of record CAZXKS010000001.1, read on the forward strand.
ATGGCTAGATGTTGCTAAGCTTTGGGATTTCTTGCGTTAGGTGTGCTTCTAGTGCGTTTGCGTCAGTTGTGTGATAGGGGCTTCCTGTTCTTAGCCAGATGTCTCTGCCTGCGTATTCGATTCCTAATGGCACAAATGGGACTCCTAGTTGGGCTCTAATTATTTTTTCAAGAAGGGAGTTTGGCTTTATGCGTATTTGGCCCATTTGTTTATTGTGTCTTGTTCCTTCCGGGTGTATGACAATTGTTTCTCCTTTTTTTAGCTGGCTTATTGCTTTTTCTGTTGTTGCTTCGTTTATTGCTTGTGCTTGTTCTTTGGTGATTTTTCCTTTTTTAAGGTCTTTTGGCCTTGCCACGAGTATGCCGCCATAAAGATGCAGGATTTCATTTAGTGGGAATGGAAATCCTCTCATTATGTAGTAGGGTTGTTTTCCTGTTGTTCTGTAAACAAGGTTGCCCTCAAGCAGAATGTCAATCATTTTTTGGTGTTTTGGCAGTAGAACAAATGGTCCTTTTGGCAGGCTGCCTTCGTGGTGCACTTTATAACGAGTGTTGAAGTAAATGTTGACTAGGATTTCGCTTGCTCTGAACACCCAGTATGATCTCATGCAAATCCGTCTAGTTTTGCTTGTTTTTTGTCGTATTCTTCTAGGTATTTTGGCGGTTTTATGCTTACAAATTGGAATCCCCAGTCTTTTAGCATTTTCTCCGCATTTTGTGTTATTTTTGGTGCTGCTAGTATTCCTCTGACTTTTGTTATTCCTTTGCTCACCATTATTTTTTCTACGTATCTGCGTAGTTGTGTTACGGCTGATAGTTCTGCTCTGTATCTTTTGCATTCTATTATTGTTAAAATGCCGTTTTTGTCCACGCCCATAACGTCGATGAATCCGTATTTTGTTTGTTCTTCTTGGCTTACTGGTTTGAATCCTTCTTCTATTAGTTCTGGGTTGTTGTATATCATGTTGCTCATGTCGTCTTCTGTGCCGCTTACGCGGATAACTTGTCCGTCTTCTAATTTTTCGCTGTTGAAGAAGTGGATTTTTTGTATTGATATTTCCATTTTTTCTTTTTGTAGTAAATTTTGGCTTTTTAGTATTAGTCCTTCGTTCTCTACTCTTAATGAATGGCCGCTTTTTGGCTTCATGTAGTTTATTGGCGCGTTTCCTGTTGGCTGGTGTACTAATAGGGCGTTGTCGCTTTTTATCATTATTATTCTGTCTCCCCAGTCTAGGAAGCTTTCTGCTCTGCCAGAATATCTTATTCTGCATTTGCATGAGAATACTATTGTTTCGTTGCGTGCTAGTGCGTCGTTCAATAGCGTGCAATAGTCTTCTGGTTTCATGGGGACGTTGAGAACTGCTTATTTACATTTTGGCGTAGCGTTCGAGTTCGTCTTGGATGACTTCAAGTTGTACGCCTGCTTGTTTGAACCAATCTCTGGTGAGTTGTGAGCGGTGGTATCTTTTAAGGCAGACGACGCGTTTGATTCCTGCGTTTATTATTGTCTGGGCGCATACATAACAGGGTTCCATTTTGCAATATATGGTCGCGCCGAGGACAGACACGCCGTGTCTTGCTGCTTGGGCTATGGCGTTTGTTTCAGCGTGTGTTGTTCGTATGCAGTGTTGGCTTTCTGTTCCGTCTGTGTTGTGCACTTTGTGCATTAAATGTCCTGCTTCGTCACAGTGTGACAGTCCGACTGGCGCACCAACATATCCTGTTGATATTATTCGTTTGTCTTTCACTACTACACACCCACTTTTTCCCCTATCGCAGGTCGCTCTTTTTCCAACTTCTTGTGCAAGATGTATAAAGTATTCATCCCAGCCTGGTCTTTTTTTGTCTAGTTTTGATTTCCATTGCGTTATTAGCTTGTCTACTTTATTTTTTAGTTCTTCAAGTGCGCCGTCGTTGTTTATTGTTATGTCTGCCATGCTTATTACTGTGTTGACTTGTTGTTTGGCAGGGTCTGTGCTTTCTGCTTCTTGTGCTTCTTTTTGTTTGAATTCTTCAAAGGTTTCTAGCTCGTCGCCTCGCTTTGATGTTGTTCGTCTGGCTTCCATTCGTTGCCATCTTATTTTTTGTGAGGTTGTTACGTTGATGAGTGCAAAGTTTGGTTTTGTTCTTAGTACTTCTACTTCTGTTGGGTTTCGTATGCTGGTTACAACATAGCTTTTGTCCCATTCTATTTTTTGTAATGCCAGGCGTGCCAGAATTCCGTTTCCGTGTTTTCGTCTTAGCTCGTTGCCAAGATTGATGAGGTTTTCTCTTGTGTCTTTTATGCCTCTTTTTTTGGCTTCTTCTCTGATGAAGTCTGATAGTGAGATGTGTTGGAATCCTTTTTCTTTCAGTATTTCTCCTATTGTGTCTTTGCCTGATGCTAAATGTCCTGTTACCCCCAGTATCATAATGTGCTTGAACTGCAACTCGTATTTATAATTTCATGAACTGCAGTAGCATGATTGCAGTTTACACGTTAGAAACATTACGAACAGCTCCATAAATGAATTTAAAGACAAACATTTTGCAAAAAATGTATTCTCGATCCCAAAGAGGTGCACGAAAAAGAGGTGATTCCCCTTCGGGGGAACGAACAAAGTGAGTTCACACGAAGGGACCAGCCAAACTTGTTTGGCGCTGCCCCTTCGGGGGAAAATTAGCTTACTGCTTCTTCTGCGTTTTGATCGTCTGCATCTCGGAAGAAAACGTCGAGGGACTTGTTTTTTAGTTTTTCTCTGTAGTTTACTGCTACTGCCATGTTATCAACCTCTTTTTTGCCACCAAAAAATTTGTCGTCGTCCGAATTTTTTGAATCAAATAGATATTTAAAGATGGTTGTTCTGTAAAATAGATACTCTACTATGCAAATTCTGCCAGGCTTTGCGCCGAATGCTTGATTATCTTCCCGCTTCCTGCATCAATCTTGATGTTTATCGTCTTTAAGCTCTGTGTGAAGTATGTTATGTTGAACAGGTTGTGTCCTTCTGCGTGTTGTATTATGAAGAATTGTTTGATTGATGGTTCTTTTTTGTAATTTTCGTCGTAACATTGTTTGGAGATTTTCAGTGCTTCTTCTACGCTTAGTTTTACTTCTTCAGTCTTTAATGGTTGGATTGCGGCTTCTCCTTTTAGTACTTCTTGTTCTTCTGTGCGTTGTACTTCTGTTTCTGATGCTATGAATGTTACCATTCGTTCTTTTTCTAGGTTGTAGAACCCTATTTGCCATATTCCTTTGTTTGGCTCGTCCAGCATTACGAAAGCGTGCGCTAGGAAATAGTTTGGATTCTTGGCATGCCATTCCTTGAATACTGGATGTCTTGTCAGTCTTGCGAGAGTTCCATGCAGGTCCATTTTTGTCGGGAATAGCCAGGGCTATAAATAAATATTGGAATAAGGCTTGTTTTTAATATGCTAGTAAATAGATGGAAAAGGTGAATGTTTTTATTCTCGCGCAGATTTGGCCAAGTAATGGATATCGACCTCTTCGACAATGAAGTGCAGTTTCTTGAGGACTTAGCAAGTGATTTGGCGGATACTCTTGCAGTTATAGCCTTTGCAGGCCATGCCGATAATGTAGACTACATCAGAAGCATACAGGAACATTTACGGAAAACGTACGAGTCTAGACTGCCTGATTGTATAACTATGACGAGCTGCATAAAAGTGCAACCTGTTTATGATACGATTATGGATTTGATAAGCATGAACCCAGAGGAGCGTCGCCAAGCTGCTGAAGAAGCATTTTACCGCCTGATAAGCGCAGAAGACACATAACCTTAAAACCACTGCTTTTTTCTACTGTTACTACTTCAAGAACATTCCGCCAGCCACTCGTTTGATAACGTGTATTCCGTGTACTATTCCTTTGCCTGGATGGAAGTGCATTGCTTCTTTGAATACGTATACGAGTGGGTATTCGTGTTTTGCTCTTGGCTCGCTGATTTTGAATAATAGTAGTGTGCTTAGCGCTCTTAGTATGCTGCTTGCTACAAACACCAGTGGTATGCCTACTATAATCCATTTGACGTTTTCTGTCATCCAGCCTCCGATGATTGGTGCGATGATTAGGGGAATGCTGTTGTAGAAGTTGTACTCTGCTACTTGCATTGCTCTTTTGCGCGAGTCCGCAAGGCCTAATAGTAGGTTGAATCTTGAGATGTCTGCTGCTGCCCATACTGTTCCTGAATAGATTTGTATTGGTATTAGCAGCCATAAGTTTTGCTTGGTCACGGCAAGGTATAGTAATGGTACTATTGCTGTTCCCATGTGCCCTATGATTGCTATTGGCTTGTCGCCGTATTTGTCTGTTAGTTTGCCTATGTAGTGTGCTGTTATTGCTTGTACGATTGGCGTGACTGCTATGGCTATTCCGTAAAATGCGTAGCTCATTTCTAGGTTTTTGAGCATGTAGACTGCAAAGAATGGTGAGGCTAGCATGTATGCGAAGTTGAATGCCATTCCGAACACCACGAGTTTTCTTATGGGTCCTTCTAGTGTTAGGAATTCTTTGATCGCGTGGTGGTTGTGGTCTTTGTATTCTGGCTCGCGTATTCTTGTCATCATTAGCGTTGCTAGCACTGCTAGCAATGCTCCGAATGCGAACATTATTGCAAAGCCTGTTGGGCTTTCTTTTGGGAATTGTTTGAGCCAGAGTCCTCCGAGGACCATTGCTATCATTCCAAAAAATGATATTAGTCTGTAGCGTTTGCTTGTGAAGTCTCCTAGTGTTTTTGATGGCACTATTTCTGCCATGAGTGATGTGAATGATGGGTCTGTTATCATTTCTCCTAGCTTGACTATCAAATAAAATATTATGATGAAAAATATGGGTTTTGCAAAGAAGAATGGTGCTGCTATTATTGGCAGCCAGAATAGTCTTCCTATTAGTCCGAAAATAATATAGACTTTTTTGCGTGGCAAATGTTGTGCTAGTTCTGATCCTGGTATTTGTGTTATTATGCTTGCCAGCCACGGCAGCGCTCCAAGCATTCCTATTGTGATATTTGATGCTCCGAGTGCTAGTGCGAATGCTACGAGGTATGCTGACGTTAAACCGTCATATGCTGCCCAGAGCGCGCTGTTTGCAAACAAGATATTTTTGTTGTTCATAGCTTGAAGACCATTCCTTCTGGTCCTGGGTTGCAGACGAGTGTTTTGCCGATTTTTTGTTTGACGCCGAAGGTTTCGTGCAGGTGTCCTGATAGCGCTAGAATTGGTTTGTATTTTCTTACAAATTCGCCGTAGCTTGCGCATCCTACGTAGTCATCCAGCCATTCTAGGTAGTCTAGTTTTGTGTGTGCTGGTGGCGCGTGTGTGAGGAGTATTATTTTGCCTTTTAGTTTTGTTTTGTTTTCTTTTATGAATTTGTCAAAGTCTTTGTCTCCTCGTACTTTTCCTTGGCCGTAAAATCCTCCTCCTCCGTGAGCAACTATTGTGTATTCCCCGATTGTTATTATTTTGCGGTGTGCGAATTTTAGGTTTGGATGTCTCTGGCAGAGTTTTTTGACGATCACGTCTGTTTCGTGGTTGCCGTGTAGAACTAATGTTGGCTTTTTTAGCTCGCTTATCTTTCTTATTACTGCTTCGATGTTTTGTTCGAATATTGTGAAGTCTCCTAGGCAGAAGATGTAGTCTGGTTTTTCTTTTTTGACTTTTGCTTGGACTTTTTTGTATTCTGTTACGCTTGCGTGCAAATCTGTGAATGCTAATATTTTCATGGTATGGCTTTAGATATTAGTGGTTTAAATACCTACCTGGGGAATGCAATATTGATTATTGTTCTGTAAGTTGTGAAGTTGTTTAGCACGTATGTTTCTACGAGCATTCCAACTGCTAGTACGCCTATCGCGATTAGTAGCAAGATGAAGTTGTATTTGGCTATGGTTTTCATGTTTTTTGACATGATTTTTTCTTTTACAATGCCGTCCGAGAATGTTGTGCCTGAGATTGTTGATAGCATGTAGCTTAGTCCTTCTAGGAACGTGTGTGGGAAAACGCTGAGTATTACCAACAGGAACACTATGAACACGTTTGCCGTGCTTGCTACTGCTGCTGTTTTTGCTAGGTTTCCGAATATTGTTCCCCATACGCTTGCATTCCATGCGATGAACAATATTGCTCCATTGCCTGCTATTAGTGATAGGAGAAAGCACATTCCTAGTACTTGCATGTTCCAGCTGAACAAATCCCACCATAGGTACCAGCTGAACGTGGCTGCTTGGCCTGTGACTATGTCTAGTTGTATTTTGAATAGGTGGCCTGCCGCTAGGCTGGGCAGTATCATTGAAAAGAATGCGAATGTGAAGAATATTCCAAAGAATACGGACACGTAGACTTTTGCGTGTGGCATTGTTTC
>CAZXKS010000002.1:0-19417 GCA_964641265.1 uncultured Methanosarcinales archaeon
GTTTTGTCAGCAATGCTTTTGCCGAGCTGCGGAGGCAAAGTAATAATGCGGTCAATGAAGTTTTTGCCGAACTTGGCATCGAGCCATTGTAAGTCTGTACGGCTGAACTCAATTGATTTAACAACACCGGCGATTTTTGCATTCTTTCTTGAAGCAGAAACGTGCTTGAAATTATCATCCATTGCGATAATTGTGCCTTTGAAGTCTGTTTCTTTGTCTTTGAGATCGTATTTTAAGTTAGGCATACGGGCAAAGCCGAACTTTTCCTTGCCAAACTTGTGAGGAGAAGTATTAGTTGCGAACAAAGCAGCCTCGATGGGCACTATGCCGTGACGGCAAAAAGGATCAAGCAAAGAATGCTTAGTATCATAGCCAGCAATCGGCAACAAAGAAGCAGCAATGTTGCCCTTCAAAGCATCGGTGCCGAGAAAAATACGATAATCGCGCCTGCCAAGATCAATACCGGAAAAATCAACACCAAAATAACCAGTTTGATCGTCGATAAGCAAAAAGAAACTTGTTTGAGGGTTCTTATGAACAATTTCGACATTATACAATTTCGCAAGATGCTTGTTCAAAACTTGCTCAACATCAAAAGAAGTAAAAGAATGCTCACCACGACGCTCACACTGGACAACGGCGGTTTTGTCGAGAAATTTTTCAAGATCTTTCAAAATGGATTCATCAGGCATGCCAGAAACTTCAAATGTAGATAACAAAAGAACAACTTTTGAAAAAGTCCGGCCATGGTAACAAAGATCAACAAGATCTTGTTCAGTTTTGCAAGAAAAAAAGACTTTGCCAGGAAATGTTTGAACATCGGAAACAGAAATAAGCTGCTTGAGCTCAGAAACACTGACATTCTCAAGACCAATGTTAGTCAGAACAAGCCCTTTCATTCTTCAGGAACAACCTTAGCAAGACTAATAACCTTATCCTTTTCATCAAGCTTCATAACACGAACACCCTGAGTATTACGGCCAATAACGCTAATGCCTGTCACAGGAGTACGGATAAGCACACCGGCTTGTGATATAAGCATAAGTTCGTCCTGATCAGTAACGGCAGCAATACTGACCACAGAACCATTCTTATCAGTAATCTTGATGTTAATAACACCAACACCGCCACGGTTAATAAGACGATAATCAGAAATTGGGGTACGCTTGCCATAACCATTCTCAGTAACGGTTACTAAAGTCAATTTGTCATCAGCAATAGTGGCGCCAACAACCTTATCATCACGCAAACGAATACCAATAACACCAGTTGCTGTTCTGCCCATTGCACGAACATCACTCTCGTGGAACTTAACAGCCATACCGCCTTGGGTAGCAATGATAATCTGCTGATTACCATCTGTCAACATGACGCTCTTGAGTTCATCCTTTTCGTCCAAACCAAGAGCAATAATGCCACCCTTACGAGGATTGCTAAACTCGGCAAGAGAAGTCTTCTTCACAGTACCATTAGCAGTAACCATGAACAAAAATTTGTTTTCTTCAAACTGCTTAACAGGAATAAAAGCAGTAACCTTCTCATCCTGACTAAGCTGCAACAAATTAACAATAGCATTACCCTTGGCATATCTTCCCGCTTCAGGAAGCTGATAAACCTTAATCCAATGCACCTTGCCCAGATTCGTGAAGAAAAGAATATAATCATGGGTATTTGCAATGAATAAGTTCTCAATAAAGTCCTCTTCTTTTGCCTCTGCAGCAATAATACCCTTACCACCACGACGCTGCTGCTTGTAAGTATCAACAGGCAAGCGCTTGACATAGCCGGCGTGAGTAATGGTTATGACGTCTTCCTCTGGTTTAATCAGAGCTTCTTCCTCAAAGGCAGCAACCTCGGTCTCCATAAGCTGAGTACGACGAGAATCACCATACTTTTCCTTAAGCTCTAGCAGCTCAGCTTTAATGATGCCAAGGATTTTCTGCTCGCCGGTAAGAATATCCTTTAGATCTTTGATAAGCTTGAGAAGGTCTGAACGCTCAGAACGAATCTTATCCTGCTCCAAGCTGGTAAGCCTGCGCAAAGTCATATCAAGAATAGCCTGAGCCTGCTTCTCAGACAACTTATAATCATCCATCAAAGCCTTCTTAGCATCATCAGCAGACTTAGACTGTTTGATAAGAGCAACAACAGAATCAATATTGTCTAATGCAACTATCAAACCTTCCAACAAATGAGCACGATCTTCTGCTTTGCGTAAATCAAACTCAGTTCTTTTGCGAACAATAGAACGACGATAATCAATATGATTCTGAATTATGTCTTTCAAAGAAAGAAGGCGAGGCTGATTGTCAACAAGAGCAAGCAAGTTAATACCGAAAGTTTCCTGCAAACGGCTATGAGCAAATAATTGGTTAAGAACAACATCAGAGTTTGCGCCCTGCTTAAGCTCAATAACAATACGCATACCCTCCCTATCAGACTCATCACGCAAATCAGAAATACCCTGCACTTTTTTATCACGAACAAGATCAGCAATAGCCTCAATCATCTCAGCCTTGTTAACCATGTAAGGAATCTCAGTAACAATAATGCGAGTTCGAGTCTTGATTTCTTCCAATTGTGTCTTTGCACGGACAACAATCTTACCACGACCAGACTTGTAAGCCTCCTTAATGCCAGAGGCACCTATAATAATGCCGCCAGTCGGGAAATCAGGAGCTTTGATGGTCTGCATCAAGGTAAGAACGTCAATTTCAGGATTGTCAATTGTTTGAATAATTCCATCACAAACTTCAGACATGTTATGAGGAGGAATGTTTGTGGCCATACCAACAGCGATGCCAGAACTGCCATTAACAAGCAAGTTAGGAACTTTGGCAGGAAGAACACTCGGCTCTTGCAGAGAACCATCAAAGTTAGGAACAAAACTAACAGTTTCCTTGTCTATGTCTTGCAATATTTCCTCGGCAAGCTTGTTCAAGCGTGCCTCAGTGTAACGCATGGCAGCAGCACGGTCCCCATCGACGCTACCAAAATTACCTTGGCCCTGGATTAACGGGTATCTAAGAGAAAAGTCCTGAGCAAGACGAACCATAGCATCATAGACTGCAACATCGCCGTGAGGGTGGTATTTTCCTAAGACTTCTCCAACGATTCTTGCAGACTTTTTGGAAGGCTTGTTATGCAACATGCCCATGTCATACATTGCAAAAAGAACACGCCTGTGAACAGGCTTAAGACCATCACGAACGTCAGGCAAAGCTCTGCCAACAATAACAGACATAGAGTAATCTAAGTAAGAAGTCTTCATCTCCTGCTCAATAATGCGAGGGATGATTTTCTCTGGTTTTGGTTCTGCCTTTGTGTCAGCCATAAAAGAAACCCCTTTATTGAAAAATCCCGGGTGATTTTTCAATCCCGCAAAACTCGCATTCCGAGTTTTGCGTTATTGACGATATGTCAAAAACGCTTTGCGTTTTTGAGCACACTCGACGATTTCATCGTCGATGAATGGGAGAATTTGAGAGTTTATAAAAGTGATTATTTTATATATGGAAAATTATTATGAAATTTGTTTCAAAATCGAAGCCTTAATGGCAAAATTTTTCCCACAATAAACGCACATTTTTGACCTGTTGCCAAGCAACTGATTTTTAGTTTCATACAACATCTGATTGCCACAATGCCTGCACTTCAACAAAAACTTCATTCTTCCTTCTTCTCTTCCTCGCCACCAAGAATTCTTTTAATACGCTCCTCAATCTTAGCCTCAATCTCAGGAGGAATACCCTTTGGAAACAAACCCTTGCCCTCTTCAAACTCGCGAGGCTTGGCATGGGCAGCTTTCTCTGCAGTCTCTTTTGCGATCCTTTGCTCAGGCGTTAATTTTCCAGGCATTGCTTCCGGCACGGGCGCTTCAGCTGGCTTTTCTTCCTTCTTCATTTTTGGCTTTTTCACAGGCCTAGGCTTTGCCTCAGGAAGAACCTCGGGCTTTACTTCGACTGGTATCTCTTCAAGCACAGGAATTTCTACAGGAATTTCAGTAGCAGGAACTTCAGCTGGCGCTTCAGGATGATGCACGGCGTGCGCGTGTTCCTTTGCGGGCTTTTTCTTATGATGAACCTTGTGAGAATGAGGAGCTGCCTCAGTTACAGCGCCAGGAAGGTCATAAACCTCCAAACCATCCAACCTTTCCATAAAAATCTGAACGCCAGTTGGCAGCATTTCCTCAACAGGCTGAACGGCAGGATAAGTTTCAAGCTTTTTAGCAGGCCCTTGATCTGGCTGCAAAGAAATTTGAGGCTTTTCCAAACGCTCTTCTGTCTGCTTTCTCTGATCTACCCCTATTTGCTCAATTTCCTTTTCTTTAGCCTCAATCGTTTTTTCAACATCACCGGCACTGGTAAACTTCTGCTTAAGCTTACTAGGATCAATATCAAAATACTCGAAAAACTTAGGAGTCAATTTGATAAGCTTAGTACGACCACTCCTTTCCCTAGTAATAAAACCAGAATTTTCAAGCTGTGCAAGATGATCGTAAGCCTTGTTGGTGCGGATTTTGATAACTTTAGACTGAAGAACAGGAGCCTTGTAAGCAACAACAGCCAATGTTTCCAAATGACCTTTAGGAAGCTCTGTCTTACTGACAACTTTCTTAATAACAGAAACATACCTTTCTCTAACAGTCAGCTTCCAAGCACTGCCGTCCTGCACTAGCATGGTAGGACTATTAGAAGTATCAAGCTGAGCCTTCCACTCAGTTAAAATGGCAAGAACTTCAGCCTCTGAACGCTTGCACAACTTAGCAATCTCGGCCAATTCAAGCTTGCGCGCAGCAGCGAACAAAATAGCCTCAACAACATTTTTGAGTTCATCATCCATTTGTTACAAACACCTGACCATCTTTTCGTAACGCGCCTTTACTAACCAAAGACTCAACAAAAGGAGAAAGCTCCTTACCACCAATGCCCAATAAAACAGACAATTCGTCCAAAGAATAAGGCTTAATGCCACAGGCAAACTTGATAAAATTATGGAAAATGTTCAAAGCATTACGATCCAGAACTTGTTTCTGCATTTGCAAACCCTTCAACATCATATCAGTATGATGCAGTTTGGACTGAAAATCATTCAAAAAGTCCTGCAAAATGGCAGTATCCAAGTCCAACTTTTCAGGACTCAAGATCTCAACAGCACTAGGCATACTGTCAAAACAAAAGTCTAAAAGCTCCTTGAGGTTTTTAAAAGCAATCTGAAGCTCGACAAATTGAGAAAAAAGCTTGTCCTTTTCAACAGGCTCGGCATAAGTCTCCATCTGAATGCCCAAGCCTTCCTGCTTAAGCTTGTCAATATGGTCTTTTAGGGCCTTAACGATAAACTCCTTAGGAGCGCCAAGTATCTCAACCATACACCTTGCCACAATAGGCTGTTGTTCCATGTAAGTAGTGCGTAAATTAAAGGATTATAAAGCTTTTCCCTCGGCAAAACGGCAATAGTTGCTATCAAAGAATAGTTACAAAAGCTTTTAATGACAAATAAAAAAGACAAAACGGGGTGAAAAGATGGGATTATTTGGCTTTCTAAAGAAAAAACGAGAAGAACTACCTATGCCACCACCCCCAAGCATGCCGGAAATGGCGCCAATTCTCAGAGGAGACATAGAAGAAATAAGAGCGCCAGAAGAACATCTAGAATCACTACCAGAACTACCACCAGCACTACCTATGCCAACGGAATTTCCTGCGGAGGAAAAAGAGGTAAGAATATTTGATAAGACGATAATGCAAGAAATGGAGGAAGAAGCACCACCTGTAAAGGAGGTAGTACGACCTACCATAAAACCAGCATTCGTCGCAGTAGAAGACTACAAACGCATCATAAACGACACAAACACAATAAGAGCGAAACTAATGGACGCAGAAAGCTTTGTTAGAAGACTAAGCGACCTAAAAAACGAAGAAGAAAGAGCATTCGAAAAATGGAGAACACAACTGGAAGGCGTTGAGAAAAAACTCAGCTACGTCGACCAGCTAATAGCAAAAGCACAATCGTGAGAAAAATGGACGAAACAAAAGCACCAGTCTTTGTCAAAATTGACGAATACAAAGACATAATGGACATGATGAGCTTAGTACGCGAAAAACTAAGACAGGCAAAATTCTTACTAGACAAAATAGCAGAACTAAAAGCACAAGAAGACTCAGAACTGGCAACCTGGGCAAAAGAACTAGAAGACGTAGAAAGCAGGGTTTCTGCAATAGACAAAACACTATCTGAGCCAAGCATATAATGGAAGACCAACTATTCTTCGTAGGAATAAAGGACCCGATAGAATTAAGGAAAGAGTTACTAACAAGTTCTAAAAATTTGATAGACAGCCTAAGAAGATATGAAGCTTACAAAAACGTCAAAGAAGAAAAACTACAATACATAATGGAATTAAAAAGAGTATTTGACGAACTACTAGTCCTTAACAAGAAAATAAGAGGCAAGCTGCCACAAATGCCAATCAGAACACCAAAAGTAGAAAGAGAAATGCCTTCACAAAAATCAGGCAAACCAACAAAGCTGTCAAAAAGCAAAATAGACGTTCTAGAAGAAGAACTAGGGAAAATAGAAGAAAGATTAGGCGGGTTGGAATAACTATCTAATTTCCTTACTCAAAATAGTTTTCTGATCACGAGCGTATTCAAACTTTGCGGTGACGTATCTGCCTTCCAATACGCGTGGCAACCAATGGCAGTCTGCCGGCCACATATGCTCATAAGGAATTTTCGCTACGGCACACCACTCGGGAGCCATTTCCTCAGTTTCCTGAGGCTCTCCAACCCATTCACGAACAACGTACACGTGAACAACCTGATCCCAATCAGGAACTGCAGGAAAAACAAACGTAAGTTCACCAACTTTTCGCAGCATATCACGTGAAGTAGTTACACGAACCTCCTCACCAAGCTCACGAAGGGCAGCAGACTCCAAATCCTCACCAAGATTACACTTCCCACCAAACATATTATACCTGCCAGCACCAAAACCGGTCTTTTTCCTGCCTAACAAAATCTGACGCTCCGGAACATCACGCAAAAGAACACACAAAGTAACATTTCTCATTTAATGCAGGGGGCAGGATTCGAACCTGCGAAGGCACTAAGCCAATAGCTCTTGAGGCTATCCCCTTTGGCCACTCGGGAACCCCTGCGAATGTAATGAGCAGACCAGACGAACTTGTTCGGCGCTGCCTGCGAATTATAGAATACGTTCTAGTGGGCTTTTTTAAATGTTATGAGAAAATACAACTTAAACTGTGACACCGAAGCTTGCGCACAGACCAGCAATCTCAACCGGTGCTTGCACATTCGGATGATCATATTTCCATATATAACATTGCAATTGCGCTTGAGCAACATCAGACCCTGTCGTCTCTGGCTGATAACCAGTAGGCTGAATAGGACCGCCACCCTGAACATTACCAGTCAAACCACTCTCACCAACAAAAAGAAGAGCACCAAGAGCCAAAATAGCAACAAAAACCAGCGGTGCAAGGTTGGCTTTCATAATAAACAAACAGGCTTAAGCCTGCTTAAACCTTCGGTCTATAAAGTACGACTAAACATACTGCAAGATTTATATCATGAACAGCACTAAACCCAAAAAATGAGCGTAGAAATAGCAGCAGTAGGCGGATGGGGAGAAGTAGGAAGAAACATGACAGCAGTAAAAGTAGACGACGAAGTAATAATATTTGACATGGGCCTACACATGTCCAACTACATCAAACTAACAGATGAAGAAATAGGAGAATTCAAAACACTAACAGAATCAAGCCTAAAAAAAGCAGAAGCAGTACCACAAGACTCAAGCATAAAAGACTGGAGAGCAAACGTAAAAGCAATAGTAATCACGCACGCACACCTAGACCACATAGGAGCAGCACCATACACCGCAGCAAAATACGAAGCGCCAATCATATGCACACCATTCTCAGCAAACATACTAAGAACAATCTGCAGAGACGAAAAAATAGACATGCCAAACAAAATAATAGAACTAAAACCAGGACAAACAATGCAGCTAACAAAAAACCTCAAACTAGAATTCTGCCACATAACACACAGCACACCACAAACCATCATGGCAACACTACACACGCCAGAAGGAATAGTAATATACGGCAATGACTACAAACTAGACAGCCATCCAACACTAGGCAGCCCTGTAAACTACGAACACCTAAAAAAACTCGGAGAAAAAGGAGTGCTAGCACTAATACAAGACTGTATATACGCAGCAGAACAACGCAAAACACCAAGCGAACAAGTAGCAAAAGACATGCTAAGAGACGTACTAATAGACATAGACAGCAAAGGAAAAGGACTAATAGTAACAACATTCGCCAGCCACATAGCAAGACTAAAATCGATCGCAGAATTCGGAAAAATGCTGGGCAGAAAAGTAGTCTTCATGGGAAGAAGCATAGCCAAGTACTGCTATGCTGCAAAAGACACTGGCATAATAGACCTATTCCAACAAGCAGAAATACTAAAGTATTCAAGACAAATAAGAAGAAAGCTACAAGACATACAAAACGTAAAAGACAAGTATCTGCTAGTCGTATCAGGACATCAAGGAGAACCAAAAAGCGCGCTAAGCAAAATGATAGATGGAGTTTACACGTGGAAATTTTCAGCAAACGACCACGTAATCTTCAGCTGCCAAATCATACCAGCAGAAATAAACAGAAAACAACGAGCAATGATGGAAGAAAAACTCAAAAAACTAGGAGTAAGAATCTTCAAAGACATACACGTCTCAGGCCACAGCTCAAGAGAAGACATGAGGGAAATGATCAGCATGCTAAAGCCAAAAAACCTGCTACCGACACACGGAGAGCCAAACATGATGAACGCATTCAACACACTAGCAGCAGAAATGGGATACGGCCTGAACAAAAATTTACATCCCCTAACTAACGGGCAAAGAATTGTGTTGTAACTCCAGCACAGTAAAATATATAAACAACGAGCGCGCGAGTTTTCTCATGGGGGAACAAAAATGAGGCTTGTACTAGCAGACCCAACACTACTAAAAGACAGCATATCAGTAATCTCAGACCTAGTCAACGAAGCAAGATTCAAAATAACAAGAGACGGGCTAGAACTCATAGCAATGGACCCAGCAAACGTAGCAATGGTCATATTCAAACTACTTTCAAGCAGCTTCACAGAATACGATGTAGAAAAAGAACAAGAAATAGCAATAAACCTAGCAAACTTCAAACAAATACTAAGAAGAGTAGGCGCGAGCGACATACTAACACTAGAGCTGACAGGAGAAAACAAACTACAAATCCAGCTAAAAGGCGGCACAACAAGAACATTCAGCCTACCACTCATAGAAATAGAAGAAAAAGAACAAAGAGTACCAAACCTATCATTCCCAGTAGTAGTAACAACAAACAGCACGGTGCTAAACGACGCGATAGCAGACGCTGACATTGTAGCAGAGAGTGTAACGTTCGCAGCAGAACCAGACAAACTAACAATCTCGGCAGAAGGAGACATGAGCAAAGCACACATTGAAATCAAAAACGGAGAAGAAACAAAAATAAGAAGCGAAAGCCCGGCCAAAATCAAAGCAAAATACTCAATAGAATATTTGAAAAAAATGATAAACGCAGGAAAACTGGCAAACGAAGTAAGCATCTTCTTCAACCAAGACTATCCACTAAAGCTTGAATACAAAGTAGTAGACAAGTTGTTGCTAAGCTTTATTCTGGCGCCAAGAGTAGAGAACGATTAAGACTTGTAACTCTTTATCTTAACAAAACCACAAACGCAAGGAACACTAAAGCACTCGTGACAATTATTCGGATACATCTTGGAAAGCTCCTGCGCGACATCAATGCCCAAGGAATTAAACACGCCCATCATACAAGAAAAATAATCGGCAGCTTCAAGCATGACTTCCTGAAAATCCTCATTTGTCCTCTCGCCACGATAAGCAAGCAAGGCTTCTGAGAATTCGCCAATCTCCTCAGCAAGATGAACGCCGGCGTGCTCCAAAGTACGCGTGGAAGAAGGATAAATGCTGTTAAACATCTTCTGAAAACCGGCCAAAGTTCCTGGTCTATGACTTTGGTCTACAGGCACCTTTTGACGCTTGTCGATCTTTTGTGCCTTGCAAGAACAAGGACGCGTGCCGCAATAAGAACACAAGTCAGGAAAACGCTTCCAAACCTCATCCTCAATATCAATATGCAGCCTATTAAGCATTGAAACAAACCAGCTGAAAGAAATAAGCAAATTCTTCTTAACCCTTTCAACTTCACCCTTGCGAATTCCCTTCAAGCCACGCATGGCAAAACGCTGAACATTACAAAGCATTTCAGAAAGATCAAAATGCCTGTCATTAGGAAGAGAATAAACATCCTTGATAAAAGACTGAAGCTGCTTAATACTGGTATCCTGATTAATCGAATGCATAAAAATCAAGATATAAGCGCTGTTATTTAATTGTTACAGGCAAACATTTATAAACATTTTACTACTCTCCAGTAAGTATGATAATGCAATTATTGAGAGTTCAGCAGTGGTACAAAAACCTCCTAGTCTTCCTTCCTCTTATATTTTCTGGAAACCTGGCAAACGGAACAGCGCAAGGTCAAGCCTTGTTAGCATTTCTAAGCTTGTGCGCGCTATCATCAGCGACATACGTGATTAATGACATAGCTGACAAAAACAAAGACAAATTACACCCAGAAAAATGGCACAGGCCAATAGCATCAGGAGAAGTCAGCATGCCACAAGGCCTGGTAATTACGTTACTGCTGACAACAGCCGGATTTGGAACAGCATTACTGCTACCAACAAATTTCCTTTATGCAGCACTAGGATACTTTGCGCTCTCACAACTATACACAGCATGGCTAAAACATGAAGCTTTTGCAGACATATTGACCATAGCAACAAACTTCGTAATAAGAGCAGTAGCAGGAGCACTCGCAATATCTGTATGGGTAAGCCCATGGCTCGTAACAGGAGTATTCTTCCTAGCACTCTTTTTAATTCTCGGCAAAAGAAGAAGCGAATTAATGCTTTTGCAGAATAAAGCACACCTACAACGAAAGACACTTGCAGCATACACACCAGAAATAGTATCAAGATTAAGCACACTCGCAACAACAGCACTTGTCATTTCATACGCACTATTCGTCTTCTTCGGAGAACACAAATGGCTCTACATAACACTACCAATTGCGCTATACGCCATATTCAGATATGAAAGCCTGATCTCTTCAGGAAACAAGATTGCAAGACATCCAGAATACATCTTTACAGATTTACGAATGATTATTGCGATGATTATTTGGGGAGCACTCACTTTGGTGACGTTGTACTTATAATCACTTCTTGCCAAAATAGAACATCTTCTGAATGTCTACATCACCAGGAACAAACTTTCCCTGACGAGGATGCTCTTCCTTAACTTCTGTTTTCAGCTCAACCTGCTTTTCCTTAGGCTTTGGAGATTGTTCTGAAAACTTACGAAGCTCGGACTTCAAAACCTCAAGCTCCTGGGCCAAATTCTTCAAAGCAGAACGCAACAAAGCAAACTCCTGCTCATACTTCTTAT
Source organism: uncultured Methanosarcinales archaeon (assembly GCA_964641265.1). GTDB lineage: Archaea > Nanobdellota > Nanobdellia > Woesearchaeales > ARS49 > CABMGU01. Next base: position 11,593 of record CAZXKS010000002.1, read on the forward strand.
TGTTCATATCAAGAAGCAACTCTGTACGCCTTTCAGACAGATTATCTGTTTTCTGCTCAACAGGCTGCTCAACAACAACCTGCTCTTCAGAACTTTGTCCAAAAACCTGCTCGGCTTGCTGAAAGGCATCTTCACTAGAAGCTGCAAAATTATGCCTCTTCAAATCACTAGCAAGACTGTTTATTTTTTGTAGCTTAAAAACATCCATTTTACCTTCCTCCATCAAGTTCAAGATAGCCGTCCTTTATTGCAAGCCTGCGACCAGCTGGAGGCAAGGGCTGCTTGATAGGAGGCAAATGCTCACGACGAACACCACCAAGCAAAGAAACACACTTTTCACAATAATACTTCTTGCCATCGCTTCTGGCTATACAAAACTCACACAATCTCCTGCCACACCACATGCAACCAACTACCTGGTCCTTCTTATGCTTATCACATTTCATAACGCAAGTTGATTACCAAAATTTTCCTTAACAAACTGGGCCATCATAGAATTACCGGCCAAAGTATAAGCTTTATGAGCAGTCGCGAACAAACCCTCACGCAAACAAGTATCACCTAAAGTTGAGAGGCGCTGCTGATCACCCGCAAGCTCGAAAGCCTTGGCAGCATAACCAAGCTGACGCTCGCGCAAAGCCTTATCGCCAACCTCGGCAAGCTTCTGCTTGTTTCCAATAGCACTAAAAACTTCAATGGCATGGTCATATTTTTCCTTTCTCAAGCAGTCTTCGCCAACCCGAGCAAGCCTTTCGACATCGTTAATAGTACGAAAGGCACGAATGGCATCACCAGTCTTGCCCTCTTCAAGACAACGATTCCCGATCTTCAAAAGCTTCTCAGCATTATCCGCAAGACGATAACAATCAATCGCATTTGTAAACAGGCCAATCTTCTCATAATCCTCACCAATATTTGTCAAACGAGAACGATTCCCGGCTAAAATAAAGGCCTTCATGGCTTCCTGCAAACGGCCCTTACGAACATATTCATCGCCAAAAGCGTTTAACAAAGCAATACGCGTTTGCTCATCAAACATGGACAAACTTATGTTATCCAAACCCTTCTCAAGCAGAGCTGGAAGAATTTGACGGAAATTAGAAAGCTTTGCTTCATGCTGACGAATTTCATTAACATTCTCAGCAACGTTTGAAACAACTTTTTGAAGAATCCTATCATCCATTCACAACACCTCTTTTGAACACTCAACAGTGAATTAATTTTAGCATATACTGATATATAAATATTACTATTCTGTATACTGGAAAAGTTGTCGACGAAAGAATTTTAAGACATTGCAACACAATTCTTTATGCACGCCAGTGGTCTAATGGTACTGCACAAACTTTTATTAAAAAGTTTGATCAAAAACACTCAAGTGGGGCATAAAGCCCCACGATATGTCGGAAATGTCTGCATTTCCGAGCATGCTCGGCAATCTTCGATTGCCGACATACGACAGATGCTACGCCTTTGTCCGTACACGCCAGTGGTCTAATGGTATGACAAGTGCTTCCCAAGACTTCGAGGCATCCGAGAAGGATCTGCCGACGAAGTCGGCAAGAGCATTTAGCGCGGGTTCGATTCCCGCCTGGCGTATCAGATAAGCTTTTATTAACGGCCAGAATTCAAAACAACATGAATATTCTACTAAATATCAGCCTGGCATGGCTAATAAACCAATTCATCAAAATAATTCTGGCCAGAGACATAACTGTGTTTTTCAAAGTAGGCGGAATGCCAAGCAGCCATACAGCACTAGCAGGAGCGCTAGCAATGGTTGTTGGGCTGGAAACAGGGTTTGCATCGCCATCAGCAGCAATAACATACGTCATACTCGCTTACAACCTACACCACGCAGTACACATGAGAAAACACCACACAATCGAAGAATCGATAGTCGGAGCAATTGTAGGCGCGGTCTCGGCTTGGATACTTTATTACGTATAAGCAGGCAACGCAGAATAAATTCTGCGAGTCTGCAGTTTCTACGAAACTGCAGGAACCATTGAAAACAAGCTCTCAAGCCCTCTCCTCAAAGCTGCTTTTTCAGTTATTTGGTCATGCGTATAAGGATACAAAAGCCACTTCTCATTCAGCTTCGGATTTACAAAATAAATACACAGGCCCTTCAGCTTGGCCAGCTTATCCCAATTCGCAATAACAAAATCAACATTCTTTTTTGTATTAAAAACAACCAAACCAGCATTAGCCGTTGCTTTCTCAACAACCTCGCCAGCATCAGCCAGCTCTGGACGAATAAGAAAGAGGACATCGCCAGCAGTTTTATGCACGACAAAATCAGAATTAAGGTCCTCAAAGCCAACGATGGCTTTTTGTATGACGTCACGACTCTTGAGATAAATCTGCGTCCACTCTTTAAGCTGTGCAACAACATCCATGACGGGCATGGCTTACAATAAGCTACTTAAACTTTTATATTGCCAAACACGTGACAACAAACTATGCTGAAGCTTCCTCTATCGAAGCCTCGGTCTCTTCCTCAGAATAACTCGGCACGGCAGCCTTGCTAATGATCATAATGTCACCAACAGCCTTGACGAGCTGGTGAGGAACAATAACGCCCTTCGCACTGCCAAGAACCTTGCTCAAGAAAGAATTCTTTGTAGCGCGAACACGCCAGCCATGAACCTTGGTTTGAGTCATGATGGCTTCTTCAACATCACCAAAATAATCACCCTGATCAGTAAAAACCTTCATATCATAAGTTTCCTGGATTTTTTTCATTCTGAGCATGCAACATCCCTCCTTTGAACTTTGGGTAATAATTTGGGGGCACCAACACTATTTAAAGATTATGGTGAAGCACAGTATTAATATAGAACAATGGATAAAAGCAGAAAGTGGCACGACTGAAAATAATAGGCACTTCGCACATATCGCCTGAAAGCCTCAAAAAAGTACAACAAGTAATTCTGAAAGAAAAACCGAACATTGTAGCAATAGAACTAGACAAAAAACGACTAATAGCGCTGCTGCAGAAAGGAAAAACAGGACCAAGACTCAGAGACATCAAAAGAGTAGGGCTAAAAGGATGGCTGTTTGCAATCATCGGCGCATGGGTAGAAAGAAAGTTGGGAGCGAAAGTAGGCGTAACACCTGGCTCAGAAATGACTGCAGCAATATCGGCAGCTCGACAAGTTGGCGCAAAAGTGGCATTAATAGACCAAGACATCGAAATCACACTGCGAAATTTCTCAAAAGCACTCACGTGGAAAGAAAAATGGAGATTCCTAGTAGATGTTTTTAAAGGAGTGGTTCTAGGCAAGGGAATAAAGTTCGACCTTGCAAAAGTACCACCACAAAAAGTAATCAAAGAACTAATTGCTGAAATAAAAATAAGATACCCAAACGTTTACAGAGTGTTAGTTAAAGAAAGAAACGAGTTCATGGCAGAAAAACTAGCAAACATAATACGGCAATATCCGGAAGAAAACGTAATAGCAGTAGTGGGAGCCGGACATGAAAAAGAAATGGCAGGATTGGTAAAAAACTATATAAAGACAAAACAGGCCAAATAGGAAAAAAGAGAAAATATGAGCTTACGAAACTACCTAGACAAACTAAACAGATACTTCTGGTTCTCACGAGAAGAATTGCTGCACTTTGTAATCACAGTAGCAGCGCTTGCATTAATTTACTCATGGACAGAATGGGGAACAGACCGCTTTGAACTTGCTATCGGACTGAAAAACTTTCTGAGCGCCATGATACTCATAGGCATAACAGTCTTCGTACACCACGCAGGACAACGCATGATGGCACTATCTCTAGGCTTCCGCGCAGAGCACAGAATATGGTGGTACGGAATCATAATCGGGTTAATCCTAGTAATCCTAACACGCGGAAAAATACAATTCCTAGCAGCAACAACATTCTTGGCATACCTACTGCCGGCACACAGGCTAGGAGCATTTAGGTACGGACCAAACCTAACAACGATAGCAAAGATAGCTCTGGCAGGACCACTCTCAAACATATTCTTCTCAGCCTTAGTCAAAAGCTTTGAATGGGCAGGAATACTAAGCCCAGCTCTGGGACAAAGACTATTCGTTTTAAACATCGCGTTCGCGGCATGGAACCTGCTACCAATACCACCACTTGACGGAGCAAAAGTATTCTACTACTCACGACTTACCTATGTTTTCTTATTCGGAACAATCGCCTCATACGTGCTAATGGTATATTTCCTAAGCATTTATTCGTACATAATTGCACTGCTAATAGGAAGCATAGTATGGCTGTTGTTCTATATTTATTTTGAACGCGAATGGGTGAAATAATGGACTTAACCTTTGACTGGCCTGAATCCATTGCAGTGACTTTTTTGATAATAGGATTTGCATTCGCGCTGTTCTCCGGAAATGCAACGGTTCTTTACACTGTATGCTTCCTAATGGGACTTTTATTCGGCAGAATGTGGTACAAGTTCAGAAAAACCCAATGCATACCATTATTTCTTGTAGTCATGGGATTCTTTCTAGGCTTCATACTTGGAGGAATATGGGCAAACCTAAGAGCAGTAGCTCTTTTACTCCTGGCAGGCATGCTACTAGGATACTGGCTGCACAAAAAAAAGATAATAAGAAGCGCTTAGATTGCACAAGGATTTTTTTATTGTGACTTCTTGAAAACATTATTTGAAACGTACAGAAAGTGAGAATTTCAGAATAATTTGTACTTTTTCACAATAACTTTGATTTTTTCCAATATCTTCTTGTGAAGCCCTGGAATGCTTACTGCAACAAAACTGAATTTATGCTGAATTTCTTTCTTGTTATAAATCAGGGTGTTACCCATGAGATCAGTAGTTATACCTCCGGCTTCTTCTAAAATGATTTCGGGAGCGCATGTGTCCCATTGGCTCGCGAGGAAATTGGTGTTGATGTGTACGTCTGCTCGACCCGATGCGATCAGTCCGAGCTTAACACCGATACTTCCTACGGATACGAAATTAGAAACGCCTACGTCATGAACAAGGACATCTTCCTTTCTTTCATCTTTCGTATTACGCGTGACGAGAATGAGTTTCTCCCAATCCGGTTCTTCGCGAACATGAATTTGGCGTGTCGCGCCATTTTGTTGAAGGAATGCGCCTTTTCCTTTTTCTGCCCAATATAATTCGTCCCTTGCAGGCGCAAAAACTACCCCGAGAACCGGTCGGCCCTCTATTGCAAGACCGATCATGATAGAAAAATCATTTGTTTGAGCAATGAAATCTCGTGTTCCATCAAGGGGGTCCACAAGCCAAAGGCGACGATATTGTAATCGAGATAAGTCATCTGCTGATTCTTCTGATAGAATGGCATCGGCTGGAAAATTTCTTTTTAATTCATGAATGATAAATGCATTGGACTGTTCATCTGCAGTGGTGCATGGACTTTTGTTAACATCTCCTTTTTCTTTTATTTCATATTCTTTTCCGTAATACTTCATCACAATTTGGCCCGCGTTTAACGCTATTTTTTTCACAATATCTATATCGCTCATAAACGAAAGTGAGAACTGCCCGGTATTAAAATGTGAGGTCTGCAATACTCCGAGAAGGCCTGCCTTCCAGGAGAGTTTTGAGTTCTTTGACCAAAAACATAAATACAACAGCTTCTAAAGAAAGAATATGCTAAGGGGGTTCACGCCAAGACTATACCAAGAGACAATACTAGCCACAGCAGCAATGAAAAACACACTAGTAGTCCTGCCGACAGGCATGGGCAAAACAGGAATTGCGTTATTGCTGGCAGTACAAAGACTAAAACAATACCCGCTATCAAAAATACTGTTTCTAGCACCAACAAAACCACTCGCAGAACAACACATGACAACATTCAAACAATCACTGGAGCTGCCTGAAGAAAAATTTGTATTGTTTACAGGAGAAGTACCGCCAGAAAAAAGAGCAGAACAATGGCAAAAAGCACAAATTGTGTTCTCAACACCACAAGGACTGGAGAACGACATAATTGGAAATAAAATCGATATTTCGAAGGTCAGTTTGCTGGTGTTTGATGAAGCACACAGAGCAACAGGAGATTACAGCTACGTATTTCTTGCAAAACAATACCAAAGAAAAGCAGACTGGCCAAGAATACTCGCGCTAACAGCAAGTCCTGGAAGTGAAGTAACAAAAATAGAAGAAGTGTGTAATAATTTGGGAATTGAGGCTGTTGAAATAAGAACAGACAAAGACCCAGACGTGCAGCCCTATGTGCAACCAATCGACATAGAATGGATAAAAGTAGAACTCACAGAAGAACTAAAAAAAATACAACATTTGCTACAACAATGCATAAGGGGGAAAATTGAGCAACTGAAAGCTTACGGGGTCAAAGGGACCTTCATGAGCAAAAAAGACCTGCTACAACTACAAGCACAGCTGCAGACCAAGATGTCGTCTGGGGAAAGAGATTTCGAGTCAATGAAGTGTATAAGCGTGCTGGCAGAAATAATCAAAGCACAACACGCACTAGAATTATTGGAAACGCAAGGGATAGCACCTTTGAATAAATATTTACAAGGATTGTATGAACAAGCGGCAAGCAGCAAGGTAAAAGCAGTAAAGAACTTGACAGCAGACCTGGCATTCAAAAGCGCATTTATTCTCGCACAGAAACTGCTTGAGCAAAATGTAGAACACCCAAAAATTTATGCACTAACTGATTTTATTTCAAAAGAAATGCAACAGAACAAAATGACAAAAATTATTCTTTTCACACAATACAGGGACACGGCAGTAAAGGTATCAGAAGAATTAAACAAAATACAAGGAGCAATAGCAAAAGTATTCGTAGGACAAGCCAAGAAAAAAGGAACAGGACTGAGCCAAAAGCAACAAACAGAAATGCTGGATATGTTCAGAGACGGAATGTTCAACATTTTGATTGCGACGTCGGTTGCAGAAGAAGGACTAGACATTCCAAAAGTAGACCTTGTTGTATTTTACGAACCAATACCAAGCGCAATAAGACACATCCAAAGAAGAGGAAGAACAGGAAGACAAGAAAAAGGAAGAGTAACTATTTTTATGACAAAAGGAACAAGAGATGAGGCTTATTCTTGGAGCGCAAAACACAAAGAAAACAAAATGGTATATATTCTAGAAAAAATGAGAAAAGAACTTAGCTTGAAATTAGCACCGAAACAGCCAACACTTGCGAATTTTGAGACAAACGTAAAAATATTTGCGGATTACAGGGAAAAAAGCACAGGAACTGTCAAAGAACTAGTGGAACTAGGGGTTGGTATGAAGTTGGAAATGCTACAAAGTGCCGATTATGTTCTAAGTTCTAGAGTTGGAGTAGAGCTGAAAACAACAGAAGACTTCGTGAACAGCATAATAGACGGAAGACTGCTTGAACAGCTCAAAGCGCTCAAACAAAGCTACACAAGACCACTAATCATTATTCAAGGAACGCAAGACCTCTACTCAGTAAGAAACGTGCACCCTAACGCCATAAGAGGAATGCTGGGCACGATAGCGGTGAGCTATGGAATACCAGTATTGCATACAAAAGACGAAAAAGACAGCGCGGCAATGTTATTGGCCATTGCGAAAAGAGAACAAGACACGGACAAAAAAGACTTTGCACCACACGCAGACAGAAAACCAATGACCATACGAGAACAACAAGAATATCTGATTAGTGCATTGCCAAGCGTTGGACCAAATTTAGCAAAAGAGTTGCTGAAAAATTTCAAAAGCATTAAGAATATTGCGAATGCGTCTGAAGAGGAATTAACACAAGTGGCCGGAGTAGGAGATAAAATTGCAAAGGCTGTAAAAGGGGTATTTGATGCAGAATACAAA
>CAZXKS010000002.1:19517-42937 GCA_964641265.1 uncultured Methanosarcinales archaeon
GGAATATTTATTCTTTTCGGAATAATTATGTCAAGAGGTTATTAAAACAAGGACATGAAATAGAAAAGAAACAAAACTGGAGGTGATACATTAAAACTTCATCTTACTCAATCTTTCAATGCGGACCTTAACTGGAGGATGAGTACTGAATAAAGAAACCAAACCGCCTGCAGTAAAAGGATTCACAATAAACAAAGAACTGGTCGTTGGATTACCAAATTTCAAAGGATTAGCACGACAGCCATGCTCTAATTTATTCAACGCATTCGCCAAACCAGAACCATCTTTTAACGTGTGAGCACCAGTCTCATCAGCAAGATATTCACGAGAACGCGAAATAGCCAGTTGAATCAACAGGGCAACAATAGGAGTAACAATGATCATTAAAATAGCGGCAATCGGATGAATGCCACGATCACGATCATTGCCCATGCCAGTCCAAAAAGCCATACGAGCAACAAATGAAAGAACGGCCGCAAGAGTAGCAGCGATAGTTGTTACGAGCATATCACGATTTTTAACATGAGACAACTCGTGAGCAAGAACGCCTTTGAGTTCATGATCATTAAGCAGCTTCAAAATGCCCTCAGTGCAAGCAACAACAGCCTTTCTAGGAGAAGGACCAGTTGCAAATGCGTTTGGAGTTTCTGTGGGCACTATATAGAGAGAAGGCTTTGGCAGATCTAACTTAGCTGCAAGCTCCTCAACCACCTTATGCAAATGAGGAAACTCCTTCTTACTTGCAGGCCTCGCACGATACATTGCCAACACAAGTTTATGAGACCAAAAATACATACCAAAATTCATCAGAACAGCAAAGATGAGAGCTGCCACCAAGCCACTATTGCCGCCCAGCAAAAAGCCTATTCCAAGAACTAAGCCAGACAAGATACCGAGCAATAAAACCGTTTTAAACTGATTCCACATCCCAACAAGTTTCTACAACTGAGAGTTTATAAAACTTATGAAAAAAGATTGCAAAACATTAAAAAACAGAACACTTGTACCAAGAACCATGAAAGAAAAAATTTTGCTCATTGCCTTAATCTTATTAACAGCATGCCAAACGACCATACAACCAGCGACCAACACAACAAGCAACGCGACATTTCCAAAAGTTACACTCACAGACGTACTTGAAGAATTTTCAATGATTGATGCAGAACTAAACACCTCCTGGCACAAAGAAGAGATACCAGAAAACATGATCCCACCAGAAGCAATACAACCATGGACAGAACGACTGCAAGTACTACAAGGAGCAGTAGAAAAAAACAGCGCGCCTGCACTGCTCATAGAAGCAAGATTAGATGTGCTCAGATCACAACTAGCATATTATTTAGGAGCAGAGATAGGAGAAAAAGGAGCGCTCCTAATGGAACAAAATGGAAAAGAATTCAAAGCAACAAATGTCAATTGTGAAAACGTACAAGAAATAGCAAAAGCAACAAAACTGTATTACCTGTCGTTCAAGTCTTGGCTAGAATTCGTCGGGCACATGGACGAACTGCTGCAAAATCATGAAGCGCAACAAAAAATAGGAACGAATGAAAAAAGGCCGGCCTTTTACAAACCAACATTTGCCGACGCCCAAGCCAAAATCGACGCAACAGTCAAAGCAGTTGAAGAACAATGCAGGCTCGCAATCAATCTTGAAGATACGAAACCAAGCCTTCAACATGACGCAGCTCAGTCTTAAACAAAAACTCACGCAACTTGTTATTAATTTTAACACCATGGCGTTGAAGATCAACAGAAAGACGATGATACAACTTTTTACCCTCCTCATCAAGATCTGTAAGCAACACAACCTCTTTAGCTTTAGATGCGATCTCCTCAACAACAGCATACAAAGGCCTTTTCAGCGACAATACGTTAGAAATACCCAGCTGCTCTAGAGCGCGCTTGTCCTTTTGACCTTCCACCAATACAAGCAAACCCTTCTTCTTAATTTCGTCCAACAACTCCCTAATCTGCTCTGACTCTTCCAACATTGTTTTTACACCGCGGTCTCTGACTAGATTTTCTCACACTGGACAAGTATGAGGACAAGTTATATAAATTCTTAGAATATCAACAAAATCATGGGGGATTATCAAAAAATACACATAAGCACACTGCTAAAGCACTACAAAAGACTGGAAGTACAACAAGCGCTAGTGCAGGCTGCAGACAACAAAGAAATAGCAGTGAGCTATGGAGGAACAGGGTATGGAAAAAGACCAGACATATTGAAATACCCAAAAGACGTCCTAGAAGCAGTCAAACAAGGAGCAACATCATTCCACTGCAGCGAAGAATTATGGAAAAACCCACTCCAAATCGTAACAGGAATGCGGCCAGAAGAGCTGAATGAACTACGCATAGGGTGGGACTTAATATTAGATATAGATTGCCTAGAACTAGAGTATTCAAAAATTGCAGCCGACCTTCTTGTGCAGGCGCTAAGGCATCATGGGGTGCAGCATCTTTCTGTTAAATTTTCTGGAAACCACGGATTCCACATAGGAGTACCATTCGAAGCCTTCCCAGAAACAGTAAACGGAAAACCAGTAAAAGACCTATTTCCGGATGGACCAAGGAAGATTGCTGCGTATTTACAAGAAATGATAAAAGAACCACTCGCGCAAAAATTACTAGAAAAAGACCGCCCAGCAATAATTGCCGAAAAAGTAAAGAAAACAGACATAATAAAACAAGGAAAACTAGATGCTTTTGCCGTGCTGTCAATCGACACTGTGCTGATAGCAATAAGACATTTGTATAGAATGCCATATTCGCTAAACGAAAAATCAGGACTGGTAAGCGTTGTGATCAAACCAGAAGAAATAATAGCATTCGACAAAAAAGAAGCAAAACCAGAAAAAGTTATGCCCAAACTGATTTATTTGGACAGGACGAAAGTAATACCGGGCGAAGCAAAAAAATTATTTGTACAAGCATTTGACTACAAAACAAGCCAAGACGCAAGAACAGAATTAAAAGTATTGACGGAGAAAAAAGAATATGAGCCAATAACAGATGCGGTGCCTGAACAATACTTTCCACCATGCATACAACTAATTTCACAAGGACTCAAAGATGGAAGAAAAAGAGCACTGTTTATTCTGATTAATTTCTTAACAAGCTGCGGATGGAGTTATGAAAAAGTAGAAAATTATCTGAACGAATGGAACAAGAAAAACTCAGAGCCATTAAGAGAAGTGCTGATACAAGGACAATTGAGATACCATAAAATGATGAAGAAAAAGGTTTTGCCTCCAAACTGCGACAACAAAGCATACATGGTAGACTTAGGAGTATGCAAGCCTGATGGGTTTTGCCCAAAAATCAAGAATCCGACAAATTATGCGGTGGCAAAACAGAGAATGATGGCAAGAATGAAGGAGAAAGGAAAAAAGACTAAATAAAACCGAAAATTATACAGAAAGTACAACGGTCAGAAAAGACAAAAGGGGATAGCAAAGCTTTATAAATAACCCCTATTGACGACAAGGAATCTGACGAGCCTGAGAAGGAATCCCAGTACAGTCAGTGCGAAGGCACTAACTTGTTCTAACTGGACGTCCGCAAAAGGCTTTGTTGGCTGAGACACGGTAAAGGGCATCGTGTCAAACAAATTCAGACTTACGCAGAGGAGTCTATGCCAAGAATAAGAACACCAAGACAAGGAAGCATGCAGTACTGGCCGCGAAGCAGAGCGGCAGACATAGTTGCACGAATAAGAAGCTGGGCAAGCACAAAAGAAGCAAAAATCCTCGGCTTTGCAGCATACAAAGTAGGAATGACGCACCTGTTGGTAACGGACAACAGGCCAACAAGCATAACAAAAGGCGAGGACATACAAATGCCAGTAACAATCATGGAATGCCCACCACTAAAAATCGCCGCAGCACTCCTCTACAGAAAGGATGCGTACGGCGAGCATTGTGTTGGCCAAATAACAACAGACAAACTTGACAAAGAAGCGTCAAAAACCATTATTCTGCCAAAAAAGGCAGGCAAACAACCAGACACAAAAAACATCACAGACGTTCGCGTTCTCGCTTATACCCAACCAAAACTAACAACCATCGGCAAGAAAAAGCCAGAATTCTTTGAAATTGGAATCGGTGGAAAACCAGAAGAACAACTAGCATATGCGCAAAGCATACTAGGCAAAGAAATCAAAATCACTGACGCATTCACAGAAGGACAAGTAGTTGACGCTGTAGCAATAACAAAAGGAAAAGGATACCAAGGACCAGTAAAAAGATTCGGTTTAGCACTAAGAAGCCACAAAAGCGAGAAAACAAAAAGAGGGCCAGGAAGCCTAGGACCATGGCACGGATTTAGAGGCTTCAGATCACCACACGCTGGACAAATGGGATTCCAGCAAAGAACAGAACACAACAAACAAATAATCAAAATAGGAGATGACGTTTCAAAAATCAACGCAAAAGGCGGATTCTTGAGATACGGCATAGTCAAAAACCAATACCTGCTAATCAAAGGAAGCGTTGGAGGAGCATCAAAAAGACTGGTCACGCTGATTACTCCAAAGCGACCACTACCAAAACTACCAAAAGAACCACCAGCAATAACATACACGAGCATAAGCTCAAAACAATAAAATGGAACTAAAAATCATAAACGCGGAAAACAAGGAAACTGGCAAACAAAAACTGCCAGAACAATTTGAAGAAGAAATAAGACCAGACCTGATCAAAAGAGCAGTCGAAGCAGTACAAGCAAACAAAAGACAGCGGTACGGCTCAGACCCAAGAGCAGGCAAAAAAACAGCAGCAAGACTAAGCAGAAGAAGACGAGACTACAAAGGAGCATACGGAAAAGGACTAAGCAGAGTGCCAAGAAAAACAATGACGAGAAGAGGAATGCAAATGATCTGGGTAGGAGCATTCGCGCCAGGAACAGTAAAAGGCAGAAGAGCATTCCCACCAACATCAGAAAGAATATTCGCACAAAAAATGAACGACAAAGAAAGAAAAAAAGCAATCAGAAGCGCGCTGGCAGCAGTTCTAGACAAAAAAATCGTAGAACAAAGAGGACATAAAATTCCAGCACACTATCCATTCATAATCTCAAATGATTTTGAAAATATGACCAAAACAAACGACATGTTAAATGCGCTTAAAACAATAGGATTACAAGAAGATTTACAAAGAGGAATGGAAAAAAGAATCAGAACAGGAAAAGGAAAAATGCGAGGAAGACGTTACAAAAACCCAAAAGGGCCTCTATTAGTTTTCAGCGGAACATGTAAGGCCCTAAAAGCAGCAAAAAACTTGCCAGGAATAGATGTTGTAGAAGTGACAAGAATAAATGCAGAATTACTGGCGCCTGGCACGCACCCAGGAAGACTAACAATGTTCACACAAGCAGCAATACAAAAACTAGACAAGGAAAGGCTATTCACATGATGGAAATACACCAAATAATCAAATACCCACTGGCAACAGAAAAAAGCATACGCCTGATGGAAGCAGAAAACAAACTCGTGTTTGTGGTAGACAAAAAAGCCACAAAACAAGAAATAAAAAAAGCAATCGAAGAACTGTTCAAAGCAAAAGTAAAATCGGTAAACACGCAAAACAACATAACAGGAGAAAAAAGAGCATACATCACCTTCACAAAAGAAACACCAGCCATAGACATAGCGACAACACTGGGGATAATGTAGATGGGAAAGTCACTCATACAGCAAGCAAGAGGAAAAGGCGGACCAGGATACCGCGCCAAGAGTTTTTCTTACGCAGGAGAATCAAAAATGAGAGCAGAGCCGACTTCTTTAGTTATGGGCAAGGTTATTGATATCATCAAATGTCCTGGTCATACTGCGCCACTCATGGAAATAAAATATGACGATGGCGTAGAAGCACTAATGCCAGCACCAGAATTCATCAAAATCGGAGACGTTGTGCAAGCAGGGACTGGAAGCGAAATCAATGTGGGCAATGCCCTCAGGCTCAGAGATATTCCGGAAGGAACACCGGTGTATAACATAGAACTCCAGCCAGGCGATGGAGGAAGGTTCTGTAAGACAAGCGGTTCAGCAGCAAGAATACTGGCAAAGACGGATAATTATGCTACAATACTGCTTCCAAGCAAACAAGAGAAAATTTTCCACCTCAATTGCAGAGCATGCGTTGGAGTAATATCAGGAGGAGGCAGAACAGAAAAACCAATGCTCAAAGCAGGAGTAAAACATTTCAGAAAAAGAATGACAAACAAGCGCTGGCCGAACCCAAGCGCGGCAGCACAAAACGCAGTGGACCACCCATACGGAAACAAGAGAACAAGCAGAAAAGCAAAGAACAAATCAGTGGGACACTTCGCGCCGCCAGGAAGAAAGGTTGGAAAACTATGGCCAAGGCGAACTGGAAGGAAGAAGTGATAGAAAATGGCTAAAGAATACCTATACCGCGGAAAAGCAATGCAAGAAATTGCAAAGATGAGCATAGAAGACTTTGCGAAACTAGTACCGTCCAGAGAAAGGCGAAAAATCAAAAGAGGATTTACAGAAATAGAAAAGAAACTAATGGCAGACGTTAAATCAAACTCCAAAGACATCAAAACACACGCGAGAGACATGATAATCATTCCAGAAATGATTGGGAAAATAATCAAAGTATACAACGGCAAGGAGTGGGTCCTTGTGCAAATACAACCAGAAATGATAGCGCACAGACTCGGAGAATTTGCACAGACAAGAAAACAAGTCAAACACAGCGCACCAGGAATTGGCGCAACAAGAAGCAGCGCATCGCTGTCGGTGAGATAAATGGCATACAACTATTCAATAACGGCTACAGAGAATTGTGCAAAAGCAGTCGGGCTAAGCCTGCCAATATCACGCAAACAAAGTGTAAATATCTGTGCAACACTAAAAGGCATGAATGTTCAGAAAGCCAAAAAACTGCTTGAAGAGGTTGTAGCCATCAAAAAGCCAATACCGTTTACAAAATACAACATGAACATGGGACACAAAAAGGGCATGGCAGCTGGAAGCTATCCAGCCACCGCGTGCAAAGAAATCCTAAATTTATTGAAAAGCGCAGAAGCAAACGCACAATTCAAAGGGTTAAGCACGGCAAGCCTCGTCATAAAACACGCAGGCGCACAAAAAGGGCCAACAAGACACCACTTTGGAAGACAACGCACAAAAGCGAAATGCACGCACATCGAGCTAGTACTTGAAGAAATCAAAGAGGCAAAGGGCCGAGCCTCCTCGTCAAACGACTCTAGGCAAAAAAAATGATTGAAAGAAAATTCATAGCGGAAAGACTGAAAGAGTACCAAATACAGGAGTTTATCTCTCAAACCCTGAAAAATGTTGGGCATAGCCATACAAAACTGATAAGAACACCACTTGGAGAAAAAGTAGTCATTTACGCAAGCCGACCAGGCCTCGTGGTTGGAAGGAAAGGCGAGAACATAAAGAAACTAACAAACACGCTCAAAAAGAAATTCAACCTAGAAAACCCACAAATCGAAATATCGGAGGTAGAAAATCCCAACCTTGATGCACAAATAGTTGCAGAAAGAATAGCGAGCACGATGGAAAGATTCGGCATTCAGAAATTCAAGGCGATAGGACACAAAACAATGCAAGACGTCATGAATGCAGGAGCTCTAGGAATAGAAATTCTCATATCAGGCAAAGTACCAAGCGCACGCGCAAAAACCTGGAGATTTAATTCAGGATATCTGAAAAAGTGCGGAAACATCGCGGTAGAAGGAGTCAAAAGAGCAAAAGCAGTAACAATATTGAAAACAGGAGAAATAGGCGTACAAGTGGCAATCATGCCACCAACAATCAAGCTGCCAGATGCGATAAAAGTAGGCAAGAAAGAAGTTATAACGCCTGAGGAGAAAAAATGAAAATCCAAGAATTACGAGCATTTGGAGAAGCAGAACTCAAACAGAAAATGCAAGAGCTTTACAAAGAGTTAATGAAAGATAACGCTCAGATAGCAACAGGAACTATACCCAAAAATCCAGGAAAAATAAGAATGACAAAGAAAACAATCGCGCGAATAAAAACAATACTTACGAGCAAGAAGCCAACGGAAGCAAGTCCGAACAAGTTCGGCCAGCCTCCTAGTTCAAAGAATTCAGAGGTAGCGAAAAAGGCATGAGTGTATGTGTAACATGTGGCTTGCCAAAAGAGCTATGCGTTTGTGAAAGCATAGCAAAGGAAAGCCAAAAAATCATCGTAAGAACAGAAGCGAAAAAATTCAACAAGATGTACACGATCATCGAGGGGATCGATTCCAAGGAAATCGATCTCGACCAGCTCGCCAAAAAACTCAAGGCGAAACTGGCCTGCGGCGGCACGACCAAAGAAGGCAAAATCGAGCTGCAGGGAGAACACAAACAGAAAGCGAAGCAAATCCTCATTGAAGCGGGATTTGCACCAGAAACAATCATTGTCAAATAGCATGGTTAAGACAATTATCCATGCGGAATGGATAGGCAAACACGCCAAAGTGTCGGCATCGAGAAATCCAAGCCTTGTGGGCTTGGAAGGAATAATAATCGACGAGACACAAAACACGGTAAGCATCGAAACGACGCGAGGCGTGAAACACGTGCCTAAGAAAGACACGACCTTCGAAATTGAAGGCCAGCCGGTACAAGGAAATGAAGTCCTTGTATCGCCGGAAGAAAGAATCAAACGGTGAAAAAATGCAAAACATCAGAACCAGAGGAAGAACATTTACCGGGATTGTAGTAGATGCAAAAATGCAAGCCACGGCAACAGTAGAATGGCTAAGAAGAAAAAACGTTACAAAATTTGAAAGATATGAAAACCTCAGAACGAGAATAAAGGCACACAACCCACCAGAGATAGATGCCAAAAAAGGAGACATAGTAAAAATTGTAGAATGCAGGCCAATAAGCAAAACAAAACATTTCATAATCACAGAAAAAATAGGACACGAAAAACTATTCGAAGCCAAAAAAGAACTTATGGAAGAAGCAAAAACGCGAAAACCAGAGGCGGAAAATGAAAGCAGTTAAGGCCAGCATAACAAGAGGACTGCCGCACACAGCAAATGTGCTAGCATGTGACAACAGTGGAGCACGAATACTAAGAATCATCAGCGTAAAAAACGCAAAAACGGTAAAGGGAAGAAAACCGACCGCGGCAATAGGAGACTACGTAATGTGCTCAGTTGTTGACGGCAAGCCTGAAATGAGAAAACAAGTGGTTGCGGCAGTAATAGTACGACAACGCATGCCATACAGAAGGCTGGAAGGAACACACATAAGATTTGAAGATAACGCAGCAGTCGTTTTAAAAGACGAACTGGGCAACCCAAAAGGAACAATGATCAAAGGACCAATCGCTAAGGAGGCAGCTGACAGATGGCCACTCGTAGCCAAAATAGCCAGCATCATAA
The DNA here is from genome assembly GCA_964641265.1 of uncultured Methanosarcinales archaeon. GTDB lineage: Archaea > Nanobdellota > Nanobdellia > Woesearchaeales > ARS49 > CABMGU01. The sequence continues at coordinate 28,925 of CAZXKS010000002.1, forward strand.
TATGAGTTGGAGCACAACCTGGAGCGGAAGCAAGAAACCGAGAAAACAACACAACTATGTACGCAATGCACCGCTTCACGTACAAAATAACCTATTGGGCAGCCACCTCTCAAAAGAACTAAGACAAAAATTGAAGCACAGATCACTAAGAGTAAGAAAAGGAGACAAAGTAAAAGTGATGCGGGGCCAACACAAAGGAAAAAGCGGCACGGTAGATAAGATTGACACAAAACGCATGAAAGTATACATAACGGGCATTGAATTCGCAAAGAAAGACGGCAGCAAATCAATGTATCCCGTACATCCATCAAAGCTCACAATACAAGAATTGCAATCGGACAAACGAAGACTGGGCACCGCAGAACTTGTTCGGCGGGCCTCATCACAAGGTGAACAGAAATGAGCAGGCATCTAAAAAGTTACGCGGCACCAAAAAGCTGGACCATACTAAGAAAGGTAACAAAATGGATAATCAGACCAAACGCAGGAGCGCATCCACTAAAACGAGCCCTGCCACTTGGATTGCTCCTAAAACAACTTGGTTTTGCACAAACCAGCAGAGAAGCCAAAATAATTCTCAACATGAAAAATGTTCTCGTTGATGGCAGAGTTATCAAAGAAACGCACTTTGGAACAGGATTCATGGACACGATACAAATCAAACCCAAAACGGCCCTAAGGTGCAGCATAGACCAGAAAGGAAGATTGCGTTTCATCGACATACCAGATACGGACCTAAACAAAAAAATATGCAAGATTATCGGAAAAATAACAATACGCGGAGGAAAAATACAACTCAACCTCTCTGATGGTAGAAACATCCTGATAGACAAAGACAAATACGTGGTCGGAGACAGCCTGCTGCTTGAAGTCCCGAGCCAGAAAATTACAGACCACTTCCCAATTGAAAAAGAAAATACGGCTTTTCTAATCGGAGGCCGGCACACAGGAAAAATCGGAATTATAGATGACGTCCAAGGCCAAAGAGTATGGTGCACAAGCGGAAAAGAAAAAATCGAAACTCTGAAGGACCTGACATACGTTATAGGCAAAAACAAACCAGCAGTGAAAATATGAACCCAATGCAACAACCAAGGATAGAGAAACTCACTCTTAACATAGGAGCTGGCAAGGACCAGACCAAACTAGAAAAAGGACTGACAGTGCTCAAAATGATAACAGGAATCGAAGCCATGAAAACAATTACGAACAAACGCATCCCAACATGGGGTTTGCGACCAGGACTACCAATCGGCTGCAAACTAACTTTGCGAAAGGACAAGGCGGCAGAAGTGCTAAAGAGACTGCTAACGGCCAAAGAAAAAAAACTGATGCCCAGCCAGTTTGACAACGCAGGCAACATAAGCTTTGGAATCCATGAACACATCGACATACCAGGAGTAACTTACGATCCCAAAATCGGTGTAATGGGGCTACAGGTTTGCGTAACACTAGAAAAGCCAGGCTACAGAATAAAAAGACGCAAAAGAGAACAAAAAAAAATCCCGAAAACTCACAAAATAAGCAAGGAAGAAGCCATGACTTTCATGCAAAAAACGTTTGGCGTACAGATAGGTGACCAGACATGACGACAAGCGACTGGAAAAAAGCATTCAAACAACTGAAAGCAAAACCTGTAAAGATGAAGAAATACATCAAACACAACGCGCCAAAAGAACGGTCGACAGGACAAGCACTAAAACGTTGCAGCAGATGCGGAAGATTTGGAGCACACATCTCCAAATACGGCCTAGGCGTATGCAGGTGCTGCTTCAGAGAAATAGCCACAAAAATCGGATTCAAAAAATACAGCTAGGAGGAAAAATGTTAAACGACCCATTAGCAAACGTTTTATCATCAATCATCATCTATGAACGAACCGGCAAACGAGAACTCACCATTCACCCAGTCAGCAAAATCATCAGGCGCATACTATCACTTATGCAAGAACACGGCTACGTAGGCGCATTAGAAGATGTCAGCGAAGGCAGAGGAGGCTTTGCCAAGCTCAACTTATTGGGAAACGTCAACAAATGCGGCGTCATCAAGCCCAGATTTGCAATACAAAAACATGACTTCATCAAATTTGAGAAACGATACCTGCCGGCAAGCGGCGTAGGAATATTGATATTAAGCACGCCGCACGGACTCATGACGCATGAACAAGCCAGAGAGAAAGGAATTGGAGGAAGGCTGATAACCTATTGCTACTGATGAAAACCAAACTAGAAGAGAAAATAGAACTGCCGACTGGAGTAACGGCAACACTAGCAAACGGCCTATTGATGGTCAAAGGACCAAAAGGAGAAGCTTCACGCAACATGAAAGACCCAATTATCCAAATCGAAACAAAAGAAAACACTATCGCGGTATCTTGTACAAAAGGAAACAGAAGACAAAAACGCATCATAAATACATTTGCAGCTCACATCAGAAACATCATACAAGGAGTCCAACAACCATACCAATATAGACTGAAAATTTGCAGCGGTCACTTCCCAATAAACGTCTCAATCAGCGGCGACCAGCTGATTGTAAAAAACTTCTTGGGCGAAAAAAGTCCACGCGTACTAAAACTAAAGAAAGGGGCAAACGTAAAAATTGAAGGCGACCAGATTTTGATTGAAAGCACAGAAAAAGAACTCGCAGGACAGATTGCAAGCGACATAGAGCTGCTAACAGCAAAAAGAAACAAAGATTTGAGAGTCTTCCAAGACGGCATCTATATGATAGAGAAAGCAGGAGAAAAAATCGGAGAAACATGACAACAAAAAAATTACTCGAACTGAGAAAGGAAATCAGCAAGAGACGCCCAAAATTCGTCATGCAGGACCAGCACAAGAGACCTGATCTTCAGCCTAGGTGGAGAAGGCCAAAAGGAATGCACAGCAAGATGCGACACGGAGTATGGGGACGACCTGCATCAGTAAAGGCAGGATACAGAGGGCCTTGCGCGACCAGAGGATTACACGCAAGTGGTTTGGTTCCTGTTTTGATACACAATCATGCAGAACTTACAAAAATCGATACAAAAACACAAGGAGCAATCTTAGCACATATAGGTATCAGGAAAAAAATCGAGCTATTGAATGCGTGCAAGCAAAAAGGAATCACACTGCTAAATGTAAAAAATGCTGAAGAGGCAATCAAAATGCTGAGCGACAAACTTTTGGCAAGAAAAGAATCAAAGAAAAAAACAGCCAAAACAAAAACACCAGAAGCAGCTCAAGAAAAGAAAGAAGAACCAAAAACTAAGGAACAGGAAAGAAAAGAAACGGAAAAAGTCCTGACAAAGCGAGAGACATAAAATGGAACTACAAAAAAGACTAGCAGCACAGGTACTCGGGTGCGGACCAAGAAGAATAAGATTTGACCCGGAAAGACTTAGCGAGATAAAAGAAGCCATCACGAAATTTGATGTTGCCAGACTAATCAAAAAAAGCGCGATCTACAGAGTACAGGCCAAAGGAATAAGCACTGTTCGCGCCAAAAAACGCAAACAACAGAAAAGAAAAGGCAGACGATCAGGGCACGGCTCGCGCAAAGGAAAAGCAAACGCGCGATTAAACCAAAAAACACAATGGATAAACAGCGTCAGAACACAGCGAGACCTCATCAAAAAACTCCGCGAGAACGGCATCATAGAAAAAACTGACTTCAGAGCCCTCTACAACAAAGCCAAAGGCGGCTTTTTCAGAAGTACCAAACACATCAAAATCTACATACAAGAACAAGACATGATTAAGAGGAAATAATGACAAACACCTATTCAGTACCATACCGCAGAAAACGCGAAGGAAAAACAGACTACAAGAAAAGAATGAAATTACTACTTGGCCAAAAACCAAGACTCGTAATACGCAAAAGCCTAAAACACATAAGCCTGCAAATAGTTGAATTCCAGCCCAACGGAGACAAAGTAGTACTCGGCGCTAACTCACGAGAACTGGCCGAGTACGGCTGGAAAGCAAACACGGGAAATACAAGTGCGGCATATCTCACTGGACTGTTGCTTGCAAAAAAAGCTAAACAGAAAATCGAATGCGTGCTGGACATAGGACAATTCACAAGCACAAAAGGAAGTTTGTTTTATGCAGCAGCCCAAGGAGCGGCAGACGGAGGACTAAAAATACCGTTTGCTAAGGAAATCATGCCAGAAATGAAAAGGATACGCGGGGAACACATTGCGAGCTACGCAAAACACCTCAAGACAAACAAAGAGAAATACCAAAAACAGTTCAGCAAATACTTAAAAGAAAACTTTGACCCAGAAACTCTACCTGCACACTTTGACCAGGTCAAGAACAAGATAGGTGAAATATGACAACAAAACCTGAAGAAGAAGAAAAACTAGAAGTAGAAAAAGATGTAATCACTGAACTTCCTGAAATAGAAGCAGAAACAAAGCCAGAAATAAGAATAGACGTGGAAGGCTGGGTACCAAAAACAAGCGTTGGCAAAAAAGTCAAAAGCGGAGAAATAACAGACATAGACATGATACTGGACAATGGACTACCAATTCTTGAAGAACAAGTAGTCGATGTTCTGATGCCAAACCTGCAATCAGAATTGTTGATGATAGGACAAAGCAAAGGAAAATTCGGCGGCGGAGCAAAAAGAATATTCAAACAAACACAAAAGAAAACACCTGAAGGAAACAAGCCAAGCTTTGCCTGCATGGCAGTAGTAGGAAACAGCGACGGTTATGTAGGAGTAGGGTATGGAAAAAGCAAGGACACAGTTCCAGCAAGAGAAAAGGCAATCAGAAACGCAAAACTAGCAGTATTCAAAATAAGAAGAGGAGCTGGAAGCTGGGAAGACGCTACAAGCGAGCCACACAGCATACCATGGACAATAGAAGGCAAATGTGGAAGCATAAGAATGATCCTAATGCCGGCACCAAAAGGCAAAGGACTAATCGTTGAACAGGAATGCGCCAAAATATTACGACTGGCAGGAATTGAAAACATCTACAGCAAAACATTCGGCCAGACACGATCAAAAGTCAACGTCATATCAGCGTGCATAGATGCACTAAAAAAAATCAACAAGTTCAAACCAAGACCTGCTCACATAAAAAACGTATACATGATTGAAGGCAAAAAGAAATGAAACTGGCAATAGTACGAATCAGGGGAAATGTAAGGATAACAGAAAGAGTACGCAAAACTCTAAGACTACTTGGGCTGGAAAAGAAAAACCACTGCAGTCTTGTAGAAGACGATGCCCACATACAAGGAATGTTACGCAGAATAACGTCATTTATCACATGGGGCCCTGCAGATGACAAAACAACCACAATCGTACAAAAAAAAGACGGAAGATTATGCCCGCCAAGAAAAGGATATGGAAGAAAAGGAATCAAAATGCCATTCAAACTAGGCGGAGCATACGGCGACAGAAAAGAAAAAATAAACGAGCTGATAATGAGGATGAGCTAAAATGGTAGTCAAAAGAAGAAAAAAGTCCGCTAGACAATATAAAACGCACGGCTGGGGAGCAAACAAACACAGAAACTCGGGAATGAGAGGCGGATACGGAAACGCGGGAACAGGCAAAAAATCCGACAACAAAAAACCCAGCATATGGGCAGAAGATTACTTTGGAAAACGAGGCTTTGTCAGAAAAGGACAAACAGAAGAAATTAATGCAATAAACCTACGCGAGCTCGAAGACAAAATACCAAACTGGTTGAAAGAGAAAAAGATAAACCAGGAAGCACAAACAATAGTAATAAACTTAGAAAAACTCGGATATAACAAGCTCCTAGGCACAGGAAAACTCACAAAAAAAATCAAAATAACAGCGCCAAAAGCCGCCGAGGGGGTTGCAGAAAAAATAAAAACGGCAGGCGGCGAACTTGTGATGACTAAATGACATTTTTCGACAATATCCTGAACAATCTACCAGAAGTAGCACGCCCGAGCCAGAAAAAACTCTCCTTTAAAGAAAAACTCAAATGGACAGGCATAATACTTGTGCTATTTTTTGTACTAGGACTAGTGCCATTATTTGGGCTAGGACAAAACGCTCTACAAAGATTTGAGTTATTATCTGTAATCTTAGGAGCAAGCTTTGGAAGCATAATATCCCTAGGAATAGGACCAATAGTAACAGCAAGCATAGTACTACAGCTACTAAACGGCTCAGGACTGATAAAGTTTGACTTAACGAGCAAGGAAGGCAAACAAAGATTCACAGGCATACAAAAAGTTCTATCAGTATTTTTCGTAATCTTCGAGGCAGCCATTTACGTCTTTATGGGAGGACTAGCACCACCAGAAGCACTAGCAGGAAGCGGACTATACTTCCAACTAGAATTACTTCTTGTCTTCCAACTGATATTGGGAGGCATCCTAATCATGTTCATGGACGAAGTAGTACAAAAATGGGGCTTTGGATCAGGAATCAGCCTGTTTATTGCGGCAGGAGTCTCACAAAGCCTATTCATAAGACTACTATCACCATTGCCATCACCAACAAACCCAGGAGTAGCAACAGGAGCAATACCGGCATTATTCCAGAGTTTAGCAGCAGGAGACCCACAAACGGCATTACTAATGCTGGCAGGCATATTATCAACTGCATTAATATTTGTCGTAGCAGTATACGTGCAAGCCATGAAAGTTGAAATACCACTTTCATTCGGCAGAGTAAGAGGCCACGGAATAAGATGGCCATTACACTTCATCTATACATCTAACATACCGGTAATACTGATAAGTGCGCTAATGGCCAACATACAACTATGGGCAAGATTATTACAAAATTGGGGCTTCCCACTACTCGGCACGTTTGCAGGAAACGCACCAGCAACCGGCCTGGTAGCATGGATAACACCACCAGACATTGTTGGAAGCACAATAAGAGGAGGATTGACACTTGGAACAGTTATCCAAGGAGCTACATACACATTATTACTAATTGTAGGCGCAGTCGTATTCTCATGGTTCTGGGTACAAACAAGCGGAATGGATGCAAGATCACAAGCCAAACAAATAATGTCATCAGGACTACAAATACCAGGATTCAGAAAAGACGAAAGAGTGCTGGAACGACTACTGCAAAGATACATAAACCCTCTAACGATAATGGGAGCAATCGTAGTAGGCTTTCTATCAGGACTGGCAGATGTAAGTGGGTCGCTAACAAACGGAACATCCCTCTTGCTAAGCGTTATGATCATCTACAGACTATACGAAGACATAGCCAGACAACACCTGATGGACATGAACCCAATGCTGCGCAAATTCATGGGAGGCTAGATGCCATTCCTCGACGGATTCTTTAACGCTGCATTCGGATTTATGTTGAACTGGAACCCACTCTGGGCAATAGCCTTGCTCTCATTCATAGTCTCACTACTAATTGTTCTGATATACAAATGGATGACAAACCAAACAGAAATGAAACAATTGAAAGAACAGCTAAAAGAATACCAGAAAAAAATGAAGACGCTAAAAGAAAGCCCGGAAAAAATGATGCAAGTACAGAAAGAAGCAATGAGCATAAACATGAAATACATGGGCAAAAGCATGAAACCGACTTTGATCACATTCATACCAATACTATTGATATTTGGATGGATGAACGCGCACTTTGCTTTCCAACCATTAATGCCAGGAGAAGAATTCGCGCTGACTGCTACAATGGAGAAAAACGCAGAGGGAAATGTGAGCATAACAGTGCCAGAAGGACTAGAGGTTATTGGGAACAAAACAACAGAGGAAATTACTAACAATGCTGCAGTTTTCAAACTAAAAGGAGAAAAAGGAGAGTATTTTGCTACCCTGGAAGCAGCAGGAGAAAAACAAGACAAGAAAATAATTATAACAACAGAAAGAAACTATGCGCCAGTGCTAGAGAACTACAAAAGCGACGTCTTCAAAACAATACAACTAGGGAATAATCCACTAAAAGTCATATGGAAGCTGAGCTGGATATGGGCTTACATCATATTTGCAATAGTGTTTAGCATGGTGTTGAGAAAGTTACTAAAAGTGTATTAATTTTCCATATATAAATTAATTCTTTACTATCGTCGATTTCTGCCCTTTCGTATATAAATCAAAAAGTATTTAAATAAACGGCCTTTTTAAAGCAAATAAGCGCATTCGGGGGGATACATCATGGCAAAAGCTGAAAAAAGTTCTAAACGAGAAATAAAAGTCGTAAATATCGTTGTTAGCGCATCACTAGGACACGACATACCACTAGAAAAAATGGCAGCAACGCTGTCAAACACTGAATACAACCCAGAACAATTCCCAGGGCTAGTGATCAGAATAAAAGAACCGAAGACGTCTGCTTTGATATTCAGCTCAGGCAAGATAGTCTGCACAGGCGCGCGCACGATGGCGAACGTGCACGAGAGCATCCGCAAAATCATAAAGTCACTTGAAAAGATCAACGTCAAAATCAAGGACTTCCCAGAAATCAAAATCCAAAACATCGTAGCTTCTGGCTCAGTAGGAATGGACTTGAACCTGAACGTTTTGGCCATGAAATTGGAAAATACGGAATACGAACCAGAACAATTTCCAGGACTAGTTTACAAGTTGCCAGAACAAAAAGCAACATTCCTGCTATTCTCAAACGGAAAAGTAGTCTGCACAGGAACAAAATCAGAAGAAGAAGTCAACAAAGCACTCGACAAACTCATAGAAAACCTGAAGAAGATAAAGCAGAAGTAAATTTAATTCTTTTATTATTTATTCAATGCATTGATGAAATAGTTATACGAATCTTCTGAAAAGGTGAATGTTCTCGCGCATTTTAAATAGCAATACTATTCGAGATGATTTAATGGAAATAATACGTGTTCGCGAGTATACACATGCCGACTTAAGACCGCTAAAGAAAATTACTGAGCATTGGTATTGGCCATTCTTTACAGATGATCATTATAAGAAATTTATAGCGGTCAGCAGAGAAAAAATAGTTGGTGTCGCTGTTATGAGCATCACCTTTGGAACTGCAAATCTTGACTTCATCTATGTTATCGACTCTATGAGATCAACAGGTGTTGGAAGGCAACTTGTACGCAAAATAGAAATACATGCAAGATCAAAGAAGGCAGTTGGTCTTGGTGTCAACTGCGGACAGGAAAACAGAAACGCACAGAGATTTTACTTGCGAAAGAGATTCAAAAAAGTGGGCAAAGTATACAATTACTTTAGCAATAACAACTGGCAAATCTTTTTTTGGAAGAAACTTTGATTGTAACCGTCAGAAGGACCCTACCTTTTGGGATTATTTGAAAAGCCTGCCTTTTTCATCATTATCGACGATAATCTCCACATGTCGGAAACCGCAGGTTTCCGAGCATGCTCGAAAATGAATGCATTTTCGACAGGAAACCACAGAGTATATAACTCCATCACCATAAACCTTTTTAATACACACTATACTTTCTTAGTTGGGGTTGGTAAATGGACGCAAGCACACTAATTGCAAAGCTTCAGGAATTTCTCGAGAAAACATACTATGACCAACTATTAGAAAGAGTAAGAAAAGGAGAAAAAAGCCTGACGGCAGAATTTGCACAACTAGCAATATTTGACCCAGAACTAGCAGACATGCTTCTAGACCAGCCAGAAGAAATACTAAAAGCAGCAGAAATTGCAACAGAACAACTAAACATAGGAAAAGAAGTCAAAGGATTCACACTAAGATTCAAAGTATTGCCAGCAAGCGCCACCCTGCTAATAAGAGAAATAAGAAGCAAACACCTCGACAAACTACTATCATTTGACGGGGTTGTAAGAAACAAAAGCGAAGTAAGACCACAAGTAGCATCAGCAAAGTTCGAATGCCCAAGCTGCGGAAACACCCACACGATATTACAACTCGACAGCAAATTCCAAGAACCAACAAGATGCAGCTGCGGAAGAAAAGGCAAATTCAGACTAGTAAGCAAAGAACTGCTAGACGCACAAATAATGGTACTAGAAGAAGTACCAGAACAACTAGAAGGCGGCGAACAACCAAAAAGAATGAACGTACTACTCAAAAATGACCTCGTCTCACCACTAACGGAAAAACGCACCAACCCAGGAGCGCGCGTCCAAGTGGTGGGACAGGTCAAAGAAGTACCAATATTCCTAAGAACAGGAGGACAAAGCACAAAATTCGACCTGTTCATTGAAGCAAACCACCTCGAGCCCATAGAGGAAGACTACAGCGAAATAAACATCTCACCAGAAGAACTAAAAGAAATAAAAGATTTGGCAAAAGATCCAGCATTAATGAAAAAAATAGTCAACTCGATAGCGCCAAGCATATACGGCCACGAAAAAATCAAAGAAGCACTAGCATTGCAGATAGCGGGAGGAGTAAGAAAAAGAAGAGATGATGGAGTAATAACAAGAGGAGACATACACGTCTTGCTCGTAGGAGACCCAGGCGCGGCAAAATCGCAAATGCTCAAAAGAATGCAATTCGTGGCACCCAAAGCACGTTACATAACAGGAAAAGGAGCTTCCGGTGCAGGACTAAGCGCGGCAGTAGTCAAAGACGAATTCCTACAAGGCTGGAGTTTAGAAGCAGGAGCGTTAGTACTAGCAAACAAAGGACTCTGTTGCATAGACGAACTGGACAAAATGAGCAAAGAAGACGGCTGGGCAATGCATGAAGCACTAGAACAACAAACAGTCACGATTTCAAAAGCAAACATCCAAGCACAACTAAGATGTGAAACAACAGTGCTAGCAGCAGCAAACCCAAAATTCGGAAGATTTGACCCATACGACACCGTTGCAAACCAAATAAACCTAGCACCAACACTCATCAACAGATTTGACCTCATATTCCCAATCAAAGACGTTCCAGATACGGTCAAAGACGAGCGCATGGCCAAATTCATACTAGAACTGCACAAAAACAACATAGAAAACCCAGAAATCAGCACAAAACTCCTACGCAAATATTTTGCATTTTCCAGACAAAACATTTTTCCAAAACTTACAGACGCAGCAATAGATGAACTACGCGAATACTACCTAAAAGTCAGAGCCAGCGCAAGCGGGGAAGGAATGAAAGCCATTCCAATTTCGGCCAGACAACTGGAAGGACTAGTTAGGCTATCTGAAGCAAGCGCCAGACTAAGACTAAGCGATAAAGTACTTAAAAAAGACGCGAAAAAAGCAGTAGAACTCATGGACTATTGTTTAAGACAAGTTGCGCTCGATGAAAAAACAGGAATGTTTGACATAGACAGAATAGCAACAGATATGCCGGCAAGCAGCAGAAACAAGTTAATAATAATTAAAGAACTCATCCAAGAACTCGAAACACGCGTTGGAAAGACAATCCCTGCAGAAGAAATAATCAAAGCAGCTGGAGAGAAAGACATAAACGAAGCCGAAGCTGAAGAAATACTACAAAAACTCAAACGAGCAGGAGACATATTCGAACCAAGAAGAGGCTTCATAAGCAGAATTTAGGAAGACACTTTTGAAGTCGCGGCCAGATTAAAACACGAATTCTTAACATAAGTATTAGTCAGATGCGGACACACTTCAAAATCATTCTTAAAAGCAAAAGTCATATAACAACCATCACGCAAATCATCATCCACAATTTGAACACACGGCTCCTTATTATTGCCAGCTTCCGCGACATCACTTAAGCAAGCATCAACATACTTACGCTGAGCCAGAGACTCACACGTTTCAAGAGCTTTGGATAAATCTGAAGTTGCAAGTTCCTTGGCCTTTTGAATAATCTCTTCAGGCGCGACAGAACGCTCCCCACAATCAAGCAGACAAGATGAAGCGGTCTCACCAGGCTCACACTGATGGTTTCCACAACAAGGAACAATAGGATTATTAACACAAGAACCCTGAACGCAAGCATCACTGGTGCAAAAGTTCAGATCGTCACAATTTCCAGGACATTTCAACTGAAGCTCGCGAGCAGCCTCGACTTCCCTCTCCTTCAAAGCCTCAGCTGGCAAAGCCTGAGCAACAACCATTTCGACAACCTCAAAATTCACAGAATCAGAAACTGACTTACCATCATAAGACAAAGTAGCCCTTAAAGCATAAGTGCCTGGAGGCGGGGAAAGCAAGGGTATCGAACTCGGCACGCTAGTTTGCCCTGTAAGAGTAAAACTCTCAGTCTTAGAAGCAATTCTGCCACCAGGACCAGTAACAACATAATCAATCAAACCACTAGTTTTACGACCACTGGGATTCTGAATGTCGGCATTAACCACCAAATCCTGACCAGGACCAACCTCAGTGCTGAACAATTCCAAAGAAAAACTTAAAATAATCGGCGGAGGCTGTGCAACCCTCAACAGGATCAACGTCCCAAAAGCCAAAACAAGCAAGATAAGAAAAGCAACAACAAGAAACTGCGTACTAATACGACGAACGGGAACACCGGATGCAGCCCTCATGGCTGCATCAACATCATAAGGCGAATAGCCTGCATTAAGCAAGGTTGTACGGATAGTCCCAGAGTCGTAACCCTGCTTCAAAAGCTTTTGAACGTATTCAACCAAACTCTGCTGCGCCATCTTTTTGTAACACTTGTCTGCGAGTTGCTATTTAAATCTTCGCCTGCAGAATACATAACAATAAATACGAAAACCTTGAAAAAAAAGACAACGTGGAACAACAAACAGCTACGCATGTATGGGTATCGGAGCTTTTAAGCGGCAGCTTTGTACAAAAAGAAGACGAACCAAGCAGCGTCCTGATAAAAAACAGAACAATATACAAGGCAAGACTATACGGAACAGTTGTTTCTACAGAAGAACTTGTTATAGATGATGGAACAGGTAGCATAATTGTAAGAACATTTGACACAATACACAAAGTTGAGATTGGAGATACAGTGATAGTAATAGGCAGACCGCGGTTGCACAACCAAGAAGCATATATTTTAGGAGAGATTGTAAAAAAAATTGACAAAAAATGGTTTGAACTAAGGGAAAAACAACACCCAAAACCCATAACAGATCAACATGATTTAGCACTTGAAACAGTAAGATTTCTTGATAAAGGAGGCGGTGCTGACTATAACGAACTGATAACCAAATTCGGAGAAGAACTAATCACACACCTCATTACAACAGGAGAACTATACGAGACCAGGCCTGGAAAATTGAAAATTCTAGAATAAAGACGGAGTAACAAAAACTTCCAACATGGCGGCAATAAAGAGCACCAAAACTGCAAGCAGCACAAGATCAGACACATCCAACAAAATCTTCTCAAACTTGCCTGTGCCAAAATCATGCCTAACAACAGCAACAGATAAAATACCACCGGCAAGACCTGCAATAATATAAGCGAAGATTTCAGGAATTCCATGAATCGCGTAACGCAAAATACTCAAAGAACCAACATAAAAATAAGCACCGACTTTATGGAGGCCTGCGGAGCCGGCAAACTTGGCCATATTTGTACGAATAAAATTTCCAGCAGCAGCACCAATAACACTCGCATTCCAAGTCAAAATAAAAATCGCGCCAGAGCCATAAAGAAAGCTAAACAAAATACAAAAAATCAAAACCTTAATGTTATTCAAAAATATCTTGCTAAGCAAAGCAGTCTGAGTAATTTTGCCAGTAACGTGCTGGTTTAAGTTAGAAATTGTTTGAGCCTGCACCCGAAACAAACCTGAAACCACGTCATTAGGTAAAACAACGTACCAAAATGAAAAGGCAACGGACATTCCTGCAAAAAGCATAAGATAAAAAAACAAGGCTGGCGCGTGCTCGTGCAACATAGATTTACCATCCTCTAAAACAATATCCTTTTTCTCCTCAAAACGAAGAGTGTGATACATAAGCGGCAGTGTTGCCATCACGCTCAAAAAAACCATGACCATACTGCTCTGTTCTTCAAAAATCCAAAGTGACAAAAAAATAGCAAGAGTGGAAAAACCTGCGCCGAGCAGAAAAACAACTATAGGATGACGTTCAGCGCTTGTTGGATTTAGTAAAGATTCTAGCACCATCTTTTTCAATTACACACATCGGGGTCTTTATATATTTTTGGT
>CAZXKS010000003.1:0-16312 GCA_964641265.1 uncultured Methanosarcinales archaeon
CAGTCTGCTTTGCTTGAGGCTATGCAGGAGCACCAGGTTACTGTTGGTAATACTACTTTTAAGCTTGAAGAACCTTTTTTTGTGCTTGCAACTCAGAACCCTATCGAGCAAGAAGGAACGTATCCTTTACCAGAAGCGCAGTCTGACCGTTTCTTGTTGAAGATTAATGTTGACTATCCGACTTTTGATGAAGAGGTTGAAATTGTTAACAGGTTTGCTGAAGAGTCTAAGAAGGCCGCTTTAAAGCCTGTTCTTAACAAGGATAGCTTGTTGTACTTGCAGCACATGACTAGGATGATTCCTATTGCGAATGATATCAAGAAGTATGCTGTGCAGCTTGTTACTTCCACTCGTCAGCAGAAAAAATTGATTGAGTATGGCGCTTCGCCTCGTGCGAGTATTGGTTTGGTTCTTGCCGCTAAGGCTCGTGCTTTGATAGAAGGAAGAAAGTATGTCAGCAAGGATGATATCAACAAGATGGCTTTCCCTGTCCTGCGCCACCGTATTATTTTGAGTTTTGAGGCTGAGCGTCAAGGAATGCATGCTGATGATGTTATTAAGACGTTGTTGAAATGACTCAAACTTGTTTCAAGGCTGCCGCGGAGCATTGAAAAATGATCGACACCCAGTTCCTTCACCAACTTGACCGTTTTAGCTTGATCATCAACAAAAGAATAACTTCAAATTATGTTGGTGAGCGGTTTTCTCACGCTACAGGCAGGGGTTTGATTTTCAAGGATCACGCTATTTATGCGCCTGGCGAGGATTTTCGTTCTATTGACTGGCGTGTTTTTGGCAGGACCGATCGTTTGTATGTGAAGCGTTATGAGGAAGAACGCAATTTGACAGTGCATGTTATTTTGGACTTTTCTGCAAGCATGAATTTTGGGACTGCGATCAGCAAGGCAGAGTATGCGAGCATGATTGGTGCGGGTTTTGCTTATCTCGCTCTTAAGAACAACGAGCGTTTTGTGCTTAGCACGTTTTCTGATAGTTTGGAAGTGTTTAAGCCGCATAAGGGCCGTGCTCAGCTGGCTTCGATGGTTGATTTTTTGAACAATAAGAAGCCCAGGGGCTTGAGCAAGCTTGAGCAGTCTCTTGGCAATTATAAGAAGTTGGTTAATTCAAGGTCTTATGTTGTGATCGTCAGTGATTTCTTGTACCCGATCGATGATATCAAACGTGCTTTGTTTCTTTTCAAGAATCATAGGGTTGTTCTTATTCAGGTGTTAGACAAGGTTGAAAAAAACTTGGACTTGGAGGGCGATTTTAAGCTGAAGGATTTGGAAACAAATGAAGTTTTAAGGACTTTCATCAATCCTTTTGCTCGCAAACAGTATGCCGGCATGCTTAACGAGCATAATGACAAGATTCAGCAGGTTTGTAATGAGGTTGGCGCACAGTTTTATAGCGCTAACACGGGCCAGAATGTTTTTGATGTGTTCTATGATGTGCTTGGCAGGAAGCGTTAGGGTTGATTTGCTTCGAGCGCTTTTTTCAGGTTTATTGGCCCACAGTTGATGCAGATGAAGAATGGTCCCCATTTGCCGATTTTCATGTCTAGATAGCTTCCACACACGCATTTGAAGTTTTGTAGGCGAGAATCTTTGTGTTTTGCGCAGACTGGCACTTTTTGTCCATTTGTCGTGGTTGCCTGTTGTCCGCAGAAGGGGCATTTTGCTATTTGGCTTTGCCCGTATCGTTTAGGGAGTCGCATTTTCAGTCATTTCTTTCACTGCTTTTTTGAAGAACTCTATTTGCTTATCTGTGAGCTTGCCGTATTTGAGATAGTTTGACTTTATTGAGCGCAAAAATCCGCTTTTTTTGTATAATTCTTCTGGTATGTCAAAGAATTTTTTCATCTTTTTATCTTTTATTTCTCCTTGCAGTTCCGATTTTTGGCAGTCATAGCAGATTGGAAACTGGTTTCTGCCGGTTATTAGGACCATGTTTTTCTTGCACCTGGCGCAGCGCTGCTGGTATTGGATCATATTTGTTATTCTGAGAGTTAGGTATTTAAAGGTTGAGTGTTCATTCAGGTTTATGAATGAAAAGGTTGTTCTAATCACCGGCTCGAGCGAGGGCATTGGCCGTGAGACTGCTTTTAAGTTTGCTGAAGAAGGATATAGTGTTGTTGTGACCTACAGGAAGCATAAGAAGGAAGCAGAGGAGACTGCAAAGAAGTGCAGGGAGCTGGGCGCACCCACTGTATTGGTCACCCAGTTGGATGTTTTGAGCGACAAGGGCATTCAGCGTTGTGTAAAAGCCGTTGTTAAAAAATTCAAGCATATTTCAGTTCTCATCAATAATGCAGGCGTTCTGAGGTGGAATCATTTCCGCAAGCAGAGCTTTGAAGACATTGAATGGCAGGTTAGAACCAATGTTGAGGGTGTTATGAAGATGACTCTTGTTGCCTTGCCTTATGTTAAGGATATGATTATCAATATTGCTAGCGGTGCTGGCAAGACTGCGTATGACGATATTGTTCCTTATTGCGCAACTAAGTTTGCTGTGCGAGGTTTTACTCAGGGTTTGGCGCAGGAGATTAAGATTCCTGTTATTTCCGTGAATCCTGGAATGACTTCCACGCGCATGACAAATTGGAAAGGAGTTAAGCCACAGAGGGTTGCGCAGGTTATCTTAAACACTGCGAAAGGCAAGTATAAAGTGAAGTCCGGCGGTGATGTTGACGTATGGGAACTCCTTTGAAATGTTCTGATGAAGAGTGGAAAGAAAAGCTTACTCCTGAGCAGTATCGTATTCTGAGAGAAAAAGGCACTGAGATGGCTGGCTCTGGAACGCTTTTGCACGAGAAGAGGAAAGGTATGTTTGTTTGCGCTGCCTGCGGCAATGAATTGTTCCCGTCTGATACAAAGTTTGAGTCTGGAACTGGCTGGCCGAGTTTTTATGATGTTGCAAAGAGCGATAGTGTTGAGTTGAGGGAAGATAAGAGTGAGGGTATGAATAGGGTTGAAGTTGTTTGCAAAAAGTGCGGTGGCCATTTGGGCCACTTGTTTGACGACGGTCCAAAGCCTACAGGCAAGAGGTATTGTATTAATTCTGCTGCTTTAGAGTTTAAGGATAAAAAGGCGAGGTGAAAAATGGTATCAGCAAAAGTTGTAATGGCGTCGCTTAGCATCGTGTTTGGAATCCTGGTTATTGCGTTTCCGGGCATGCTGCGATGGATTATCGGGCTTTATTTTATACTGACAGGCCTGTTGATGCTCTTGTTGCCATAAGATTTATATACTGCAGTATACACTTCAACCATTATGGAATCAGTTAGAAGTCATTCATAATTGGCTTTAACTTAGTTCTTTCTCTATGACTAAAGATAAACAAAATGTTGGACACGAGAATGTGCTCCGCGAAAGCGAAGAGCCAAAGGGTTTGGCTATTCGTGGCTATGATTTTAACCAGGGTGTTGATTATGACAAGATTATTGATTCTTTTGCTTCTACTGGCTTTCAGGCAACGCATTTGGCCAAAGCTATCGAGATTATTAAGCAGATGCGAAAGGATAAGTGCACTATTTATCTCGGTTATACATCTAACATGGTTACTTCTGGCTTAAGAGACGTTTTCCGTTACTTGGCTGAGCACAAATTGGTCGATATCATCGTAACCACTGCTGGCGGCGTTGAAGAAGACATTATCAAGTGCATTGAGCCTTTTATTCTTGGTAAGTTTGAAGCTGATGGCGCAGAATTGAGAAAAAAGGGCATTAACAGAACCGGTAACATTTTTGTTCCGAACTCAAGGTATTGTCGTTTTGAGGACTTTATGACTCCTCTGATGGAGAAGATGGCAAAAGAGCAGAGAGAAACTGGTCACATTATAATCCCGAGTGAGTTTGTTGACAGGCTTGGCAAGGAAATCAACAATAAGGAATCGATTTATTATTGGACGCATAAGAACAACATTCCTGTTTTCTGTCCTGCTTTAACAGACGGCTCTATGGGCGACATGATTTATTTCTTTAAGTTCAAAAATCCTGATTTCGCTATCGATATTGCTCAGGATATGAAAAAATTAAACGATTTGACGCTTGATTCAAAGAAGACTGGATTGATTATCTTGGGCGCTGGTGTTGTGAAGCATCATATTCTTAATGCGAATATGCTCAGAAATGGCTGTGATTATGCTGTTTATCTTAACAACGCTCAGGAGTTTGATGGCAGTGATGCTGGCGCTCGTCCTGAGGAGGCTGTTTCTTGGGGCAAGATTGCTCCGGAGTCGCGTTCTATTAAGGTTTTCGGTGATGCTACAATCTTGTTTCCGTTGATTGTGGCAAAAGCTTTTAGACCTTTTCAGTCTTAACTATTGTGTTTATCTCGTCTTCTGTTACTGAGCAGCCGTTTAGCTTGACCCCCCATAGTATGCTTTCCAGCAGTTCTCTGCGCGCGTGTGGTATGCCAACGACAAATTTGTCAAGCAGTCCTAGTTCATAAGCAACTGTTACTAGTTCTATGCTTCTTATTATCGTGATGTATTTTGTTGCTTCTTCGAATTCGTGCAGTGCTTTCTCGTTTAGTTTTAATTGCATGTGTAGTCTTTTTTCCATTAGTCTTTGCAGTCCGTTTGGGTTTTCCATCAGGGTTCTTGTTATTCTTTCGTCTATTACTATTCCTTCTGCTTTGTAGAGTATGGCTGTTGCGAGTGTTTCCATTTCTCCTATTTGCACTATCTTTATTGTTTGTCCGTGTGCTGACAGTATGCTGTTTGCCAGTTTTAGAAGTTCGTTTGCTTTTGTAGCGACCGCTTCGTCTTTGATAACTGAGAAGATGTTTTTTTCTATCAAGCTTTGTACTTGTAAAGCTTCAAATTTGAAGCGTCTTGTTTCTAATGGCCTGTCTACGAGTTCTCTTTTTACTCCCATCGTCATTAGGAAATTGCCGTTGAATTTTTTCTTTAGTTCTTCTGCTAGCCATAGCAGGTTTGTTGTTGTCAGGCTTATTATTGGTCCTGAATCAAAGATTATGTTTTTCATTCGAAAAGCTCCCTCGCTCTTCTTAGTCTTTCTGCTATTCTCATTCCGTCTTGTGGAACGTCAACGACTGTTTTTCCGATGTAGCTTTGCAATTCCCATTGGCTCAGCCCGAGCAGTTCTGCTGTTCTTGCTATAGAAATTCCGTGTTCGTAAATCTTGCTTGCTTTTTTTATGCGTGCTTGCTCTATGACTTCCTGTATGTAAAGCTTAAGTTGTGCATCGTATTCGCCTATTTCTCTTAGCATATTTTTGACGACTGCTCTGTATGCGTTGTCATCGTCGTTTTCAAGTGCATCGTGTGCTTTTTGCAATGCTGAAGCTACTGCAGGAGCTGGTTGTTTTCTTTCTATGCTTCGGGCTATGCATTTTGATAGCGCGTAGAGCAGGACTGCGAGTGTCAATGGATCGTCTTCTTGGAATATGCTTGCGTCGTGTATTGTGTGGTTGCTTAGCTCTGTTAGTGCTGCGTAGTCTTCTTTTTTTAGCGCTTCGATTACTTTTTTTAGTACAGATAGTATGTCTTCTTTGATTATTGGCCGCATGAGCTTGTCTTTATAACTGCCCTATATAAGAGAATTTAACCACCAAACAATAGTAAAAATAGAAAGATTTAAAAGTGGGCCCAATACCAATGAGCTATGAGCGCAGATAGTTTGCGAATATTCGTTGGCAGTTTTCCTCGTACTTTGGATAATAAACGTAGGCTGTTGATTCCTGCAGAGTTTAGAAGATTGCTTCAAGGCCGTAATGTTTCTGAGAAAGTTGTGTATCTGGTGCGCAATGACCGTAATAATGCTAATTATTTGTCAGTATTTGATTCATATTTATGGAAAGATGTGCATCAATCGATGCCTCAGGGACTAGGTTCAAAATGCGATATGGACGACACTGGAAGGATTATGATTCCTCAATTGTATACTGACCATGCTGGTTTGGAGACTTGTGTTAAGTCCACCATCTTCGCAGCAAGCCCTAATGGCACTCATCTTGAGATTTGGAATAGGGTTTCTTTTGATCGCGGATATCCTCCAGAAAATTATAATCCTGCCCGGTAATTAATCCACGGTAAATAACTCCGAATCATGCCCAACGTCAAATAATCCTATTCTTGCTCCTGCGTCCAGCCATCCATGAGCATAATTTAAAGCAGCAAAAGCTGTGACAATATCTCCTTTGTCTCTGAAGTGTTTTGCGTCCGAGAAGTAGCGTTTTGCCATGTCTAGGAAGTCTTCCGCGCTTTTTTCTACGTCTATTTTTGCTGTTTTCACTATTTTGACTTTCTTGAGCGCTTTAGAAGTAACTTCGAAGTACTTTGCAAGCTTTTCGTCAGTAATGGTATTCATAAAAAAGTTAAACCTCGGAAATCTATATAAGATTTCCGATGGCCATCGAAAATGCAAAGCATTTTCGAGGAATTACGCTGTAGCTTTGGCTTCTGCTTTTTGTGCGCGTTTTGGCAGCGGCCTTCTTACTGTAATGGGCAGTACTCCTTGTTCGAATTCTTTTTTGGCTATTTCTATTGGGTTGTAGCCTATTGTTTCCAGGTCTTTTTCAGACATTTTTACCAGGAATGGCGCGCCCATGCTGATTTGTAGTGCTCTGCTTCCTATCATTCGTGCGATTTCGTATTTTGTGTATTTTTTTTCCATTGCTACCACCTTATAGTGCCTTGCGCAGTGTTGGCGCAAGTTTTTGTGCGATTTCTATCATTTTGTCGATGTCTTCTGCGCTTAATGGCAGTGCTCCGCCTTTTTGTAGAGCGCAGACTGTGTTTTTTTCTGTGACTGCTACTGTCAAACGAGCCTCGATGGCTTTTTCTTCTGCTGACAGAGCGTCGACGAATAACTGGTCTCCTACTTTGATGACCGTTACCTCTACCGGTTCTTTGCTCAGGGGTAGTTTTTCTTTTGTTTTTTCGTCGTAGTTTATTTCGCTATCCTCGTTGAGCTTTGGTAGTCGTGTATCTTTCAGTGCTGCCAGTACTGCAAGGCAGGCTGCATCCTGTAAGCCTCCTTCGTCGTTAATGGTGCATATGTCGATGTTGACTCCCCATACTTTTTCGCCTGGCTTGATGACTAGTTTATGCACGTCTATGCACTTGCTCTCCCTTATTGCCCTGTCCACTACTCTTGCGATTTCTGTTGCCTGCTCGCCAGGTGGGCCTGACTCAAATGCCGGGTTGCTCAAAGCCAGCAATTCTGCGTTTACCATCAGATTGCCTTGGTTTGGCGTGTCCGGGTAGGGCGTAGTGGTTTCCATTTTTACTCCTACCAATACTTCTGTTCCGCCTATTCTTACGCGTGCGCTTCCTTCCGCGCTTGCTGAAATTCCGTATTCTACTGTTATTGGTCGGTACTCTAGTGTTTTTCTGCCGTCATAGCGTACGTTTTTTGCAAGTGCTCGTAACAAGTGTGTTTTTAGTTCTGCGTACATTTTATTACCTCTTCACAAAGCGTTCTTTGAGAGCTGCTTTTTGTAGTTCGTAGATTTTCTTGCAGGCTTCTCGTGCTTTGGTTATGCATTCTTTGATTTGTTCTTTTGTCATTTCTCCGTCCATTTGCATTAGTGTTACTTTGCCCGTGTTTGGCAGGATGGCTATTGGCAGGTCTGCGCCGTCTTCGTGCGAGTCTTCTTCATAGTTCAAATCTATAACTATTTTGTCCTCGACACGCCCTGCTGCTACAGCTGAAACAAGGTCTTTCATCTCTAATCCAGCATCTGCTAATGCCATTGCTGCTGCGCAGATTCCTGCGCATCTTGTGCCTGCATCTGTTTGTGGAAGTTCAACAAATATGTCCACGACTGCATTTGGATAGTCCCTCAGGTCTAGCACGGGCAGTAGTGCGTTTTGCATTACCATGCTTATTTCTTTGCTTCTTCTGCCTCCTCCTGGTCTTACTCTTTCTCCGTGGCCTGAGAATGGCATCATGTTATAGTGTACTCGCAGAATGCCTGTTTCCGGGTTTTGCATGAATTTTGGATGCAAATCTCTTGGCCCGTATACCGCGCACAAAGCCATTGTTTTTCCTATTTGGAACATTGCTGAGCCGTCTGCTCTTGGTATGATTCCTACTTTTGCGCTCATTGGTCTTAATTCCTCAAATTGTCTTCCGTCGAATCTTTTTGCGTAAGTCATTGTGAACCTCCGAAGTGGTGCTGGTGGCTTGGTGGTGCTTCTTCTGTTGTTTCTGGCGCTGCTGTTGGGCTTACTTTTACGCCTGTTTCTTTTTCCAGCCAGGCTGCCATTCTGTCTGTTAGGCCTCCTAGGTGTGCTTCTTCTTCCACTTTTTTGATGGCTTTGACTGCAACTACTTCTTTTTCTGGTTCTCCATCCAGCCATATCCATCCGTTTTGTCCTACGATTATGTTGCAGCCTGTTGCTTGTTTTATCATGCTTACCATGCTTCCGTCTTTGCCGATTATTCTTGGCACTTTTTGCGAGTTGACTTCTATTATTCTGCCCCCTCTTAGTTTTCTTAAGCCTGGTCCTTTCATTGACACGTCTATTAGTTTTTGGCTTGTGACATTAACTATCTGGCAGACTATGTAGTCTTCGAGACTATAGTATTGTGTTAGGTCTGCTCCTCTTACTATGAATTCTGAGGTTGCATCTTTTAGCGTCATGACTGCCGAGTATGGCGAGTTTAGTTCTAGTCTCCAGCCTGTTAGCAGGACGTCTATGACTTTGCCTATTACTCTGTCTTTTAGTTTTGGTATGTACTTGCCCGATAATGGTATTAGTTTTATGACCTTGCCTTCTATTGATACCATTCCTAGTTTTTGTGCTAGAATTTTGTCTTCTTCTCTGTATGCTCCTTTGCCTGGTAGGAAGCTCATGCCTATTGCTAGGGTTTCTCCTGGAACTACTATTTCTTTGTCTTTTGCTAGTACTTCTTCTTTCATTTTTCTTCACCTTTGGTTGTGATTAGGACTACTTGAGCGTGGCCGTGTGTTAGCGTGTTGAGTTTGTCATAAAATTCTGTTTCTAGGCCTCCTGGGATTTCTACTCGACCGTTCCACGAGCCGTCGTTTTCCCAGTGTTCTTTGAATATTTTGCCAAAGCTTTTGATTATCGGGTATGTTTTTGATGCGTATTGCGCTGGTATGATTACGTTGATTTCTTTTGTTACTATTTTGATTGGCAGTATTGGTCTTAGTGCTTTTAGTATTTCTGGCACTTGTAGTTCTGGTGCTTTGTACTCGTCTATTCTTACTTTTGCTTGTTCCATCGCGCTTTCTATTCTTGGTGCTGGGTGTGGCGCGTTTGTTCTTGGGTCTACGCCTTGTTTTCTGATTATGTCGATTATTCTTTTTCTTTTTTGTTCTTGTAGGTTTTTCCTGTATTCCGCGCTTATTTGTATTTCTCCTTTGCTTATGATTTGTTTTGCCACTTCTAGCGGGTCATTTGTTCCGAATATTGCTTGCATTCTTTGTTCTGATGCTAGAAGTCCTTTTTTTGCGTCTGAATAGATTTTTGGATAGGCTAGAGCGTCGCTTATGTTTGCTTCTGGGTGTTGTCTGCAGTATATTGCTTGGTCCGGGTTTACGACTATTTCGAACACGTCTGATCCTTTTTTGAGTTTTGCAAGATTAAGTGTTTCACTCATATCCCCTCATCACTTCTTCTTTGCTTCTTTTAGAAGTTTTTCTAGCTTGTCTTTTTTGATTTTGACGAACTTCTTTTCTGCTGTTGTTATGTATGCCGCGTCTATTCTGTCAACGTTGAAGTTTTTGTCCAGTATTTTGTTTAGCGCGTTTATTGCAAGCTTTAGACCTTCTTCTATCGTCAGCTTTTCACTATATTCCTGGCCTAGTATTTCTTCTATTTCTGTTTCTCCTTCGCCGATTACTGTTGCTCTGAATTGGAAGTAGATTCCTGTTGGGTCTGTTTCGAATAGTTTTGGCCCTTCGCCGTCTATGCCTGCCATGATTATCGACACTCCAAATGGTCTAAGCCCGCCTGACTGCGTACAAATCTGTTTTAGTGCGCAGATGTCCTTTACTACGCTTACCGTGTCTATTGGCGAGTCGAATGTTACTTTGTGTTGTTGTGCTTTTACTTGTGCTCTTTCTATTAGCACTCTCGCATCTGACAGTATGCCGGATGCTGTTGCTGCTATGTGGTCGTCTATTTGGAATATTTTTTCCACGCTTTCTGGTATGACTAACTTGTCCACTATTCTTTTGTCTGCTACCAGCAATACTCCGTCTGAGCATACCATTCCTATTGCTGTGCTTCCTTGTCTGACTGTTTTCTTTGCGTATTCTACTTGTAGCAGTCTGCCATCTGGTGAGAACATTGTGATGGCTCTGTCGTACCCCATTAGTTGGTGGGGCATTGGTTGCATGTTATCTTCGTCTCGTTTAACCATTATTTTCCCTCCTTATGATGCGATATATTTCTTTTCTGCTTTTGCCAGTATTCCTGACGCTCCTGTTGAGCGTACGATTACTGGTTGTTGTTCTATCTGATTTATTAGCGCTAGTGATGCTTTGAGTTCGTCCATGCTTCTGTGTTCTACTCTTATTAGTCCTTTTTGTTTGTCTGGGTTGTATTTTTCCAGCAATACCCGGATTCCCATTCTTGCAGCCCCTCTAGTGCCTGCATAGGCGAGTGTTGACGCCCATATTGCCTTGGATACTTCCGAAAAGGCCTTTATTTTGCTTTTTGAGATTATTTCGAACGCTAAATAACGTTTCTTTTCCTTTAATGTCGGCAATAATGGCTTAAGCCCCTTCATCTGTTCCTTCACCCTCCAACGGGATTATTAGGTGAGAAAAACCATATTTACAGTTTTGTCGCTCTTTTCTCACTCACATTTTTTGAAGAAGGGGTAATTTATAAACATTACTAAGAAAAAGAAAGAAAAAAATAATTACGTCATTTTACACATAGGGCATGCCTTCATCTTGCACATTTTGGCTATACACCAGAGAACGAATCCTCCGAAATACCATAGCCAGACGTTGCCCAGGGGCATCATTCCCATTTGTTTCACGACACCGCCTACTACTAGGAATAGTCCTAAGGCTCCGAATGCTGCTGCCAATAACCCTAATATGATACATTTTGGACCGCATTGTCCTGGCATGCACATCATGCCCATATCTCCTTTTCTTGCCATAATATCACCTCTTTTTGAATACAAAAAGAGACCAGCGGAATGCTATTCCGCGCTGCCTCTTTAAGCTATATAGGAAATAGATATAAGGGTTTATTAAGGTTTGGTACTGTTTTTAGTATCCCCTGAAAAGCGCCCGCCCTTTATTGGCTGGCTTCTATCTCTTGAGCGCGCCAAAGAGCTCGTTCCGTTTGTTGGAGAGATCTTCTTCGTAAGCCTAACAAAAGTGCGATTGGAAGTGCTGCTAGAATGGCATACCCGAGGCCTGCCGCGTGATCTTTTATTGCGGCCATTTTCAAATCTCTAACTGGTTGGCTCGAAATTGTCTTGTAAGAATCATTGCCTGCCTGAACCGGGGTGCTTTCGCAGAATTGCTTAAATTCCTGCCAACCATCTCTATGATGTTTACAGCTATCCAATAACAATAGAGGACTAACAATTGCGCCCACAAGATAAGCAGACGTGCGATAATTTGAAGCCATTTCCTTGGATCTGTCAGCTTCGTTATTAGCCGCATTAATTTCTCTAAGATTATCTGTCAGCTCTGCATCGTTTAAGATTAACGCCATAGAGCTAAATAATACGCAAGGCTATATAAAACTTGCGTTTTTGTCACCGAAAAGGAGTAAAAAAAGAAAAATACCTCATTTGTGTGTAGGAAGTAGCTCCTTCTTACCTAACAAGTGCACGAGGTTGGCTCGGTTCCGCGAAGTCCGAAGAGTCCAACAGATGTGGAGAATTCTGCTTTACATTCTCCGCCGCCTGCGCACGATCCGGAACACTTGTGCTTGTACAAAAATCCTCCTTCTGTCCAATGGCATGGCTCTGTATCCATCATGCCTGCTATAGAAGAGGCTGTTGAGGGTATAGCAGTCGAGCCAACAATCAAGGAACCAACTATTATGACTACTATAGTAACAGGTTCAACGTTATGAGAAATGGTGAATGTTCCGCCTGGATGAACTGTACTTGATGCATGTGTTCCATCCATTTCTACGAAAACTTTAAACGCGTCCAAGCCATCGTTTCGTATTGCAATTGGTCCGAGTGGCAAATACTGCATAGTTTGGTCAAACTTTAACACGGTAAACCCATTTGCCGAAAAAGGAAAATTCATCATTGTCGGCTCCATTCCCGGAATCGATAATGAAGGTGCTACATCCAATGCGTCAAGTATGGCTTGACCCAACGCAACCGTCGATGTAGTAGATAAGCCTGTAAAAGCCTTTATATCAGCCAACGCGGCAGCTGACAGCAACGTATGGGCTGGATATTTAGTCCAGTCCAACCCTGTAGTCGTCGCTCTCGCACGTCCTCCTTCTCCAACGCCTCCTCCTCTGAAAAATAGTACTAATGCTATAACAAGAATTGCTGCGATTGCAATAACTAAGAATTGGTTTCCTTTTTGTTTTTTGGCCAAGACAATCACCTCTTTTTGTATTACAAAAAGAGACCAGCAGAAACTTGTTTCTGCTATGCCTCTTAAAACTATAATATACTGCGAGTATACCTTTTAGTATATTAAGCTTTGGGTTTTTACGGGCCGTACGGGATTCCCCGCAGTGAGCGAAGCGAACGAGGGGGCTGGCTGACGCAGTCAGCCAGAGCTCAAAGTAGCGAGCGACAGCGAGCACTTTGAGTTCGAGCAAATGCGCAGCATTTGTGAAAACCTCCGAAGAGCGAAGCTCGAGGAACTCCGAGGAAGCCGAAGGCTTCCGAAGGATGTTCAAATCCCGTTTAAGGTATAAACTGCCTGCACGAAGTGCATAAATGTGAACGGGCCGGACGGGATTTGAACCCGCGACCACTCGATTAAGAGTTTCACTAAAATCCTATAGATTTTTCGAGTGCTCTACCGAGCTGAGCTACCGGCCCATGAATATGTCCGAGATTGATATTTCTTTAAAAAGTATTCGCCCTTAAAGCGCGACATTATGAAGCCGAGAGAAGAGTAAATAACCTATTTGCGAAGCAAATAGTTATCGAATGCTTCTCGAGGCTGAATAAGGAGCGCCTTTGATCAAACTTTCTGAAAGTTTGCGACATTAAAATCATAACATTTATATACTGGAAAGTATGACAAAAACATCATGGCGGGTGAGTTAGAGAAGCTTGTTGAAACAAAAGTCAAGCCTATGCTAGAGGAAGCCATGCAGAGGAAGCTTGGCATTACTGTTACAGAGCTTGAGTCTGATATTTCTGACAAGTTGAAGAGGTCTGCTTTATTAGAATTTGAAGTTGATACAAAGATGAAGTTCAAGGATGCTAAGAAGAAGTTCAAAAGAGAGTACGTTGCAAGGCTCCTCCAGTTGAATTTTGGTAACGTGGCGGAAGTTGCGAAGCTTGCCTTTGTTGATAGGAGAAGTATTCATCGTATTGTTGCTGAGATGAAGATAGAAGTCCAAAAGTTTAGAGATGCTTTGCAAAAAGGAGAGTATGTTAAGCAGTTGGCTGTGCAGGATATCATCCAAGAATCTTTGGAGCAGTACAAGAGTGCATTAAACCCCAGAAAGTATGAGGCGATGTACAAGGAAGCTCCTGTATTGTCAAAAAATATAATTAAAGAATTGCCTGAAACACCGAAAACTTTGAAGGAAGCCGAGCACGAGTTTGAGAAGCGTTATTTTGAGAAGGCTTTGGAAGAAAACAGTGGCAATATTTCAAAGACTGCTAGAAGAATAGGGTTAAGGTTTGAAACTTTGCATAGAAAACTCAAAAGTTTAGGAATTTCTGCTAAAACGTTGTAAAATCTACGCCTGCAGTCTTTTTATAAGCTCTGTAATAAGTTCTTTTCTTTTTTGGTCGGAAAGTTTGAAAAGAATTCTTTGGATCATGGTACGCGCAATTGTAAAGATGTAATTGATTTTGATGACGCTTTCTTTTACAGCACCTTCTTTTTTTGTCAAGAGGATTCCTTTCATCGAGGTATTGCTTGTTATCCCTGCTACTACGATATTGCCAAATTCTTCAAAAAGTACAACCGCCGGCCTTACTTTCGTTTCAAAAGTGTCTGTGAACTGAACTTGGGCAAGAATTACATCACCAAGCTTATACACGTTCCCATTCCTCGTCAGCAGGATTGTCCCAGAGTTCTTTCATTTTTGGCTGCTGAATTTTGTGCAAAAATTCATCATATTGGTTCATTTGCTTCATTGATTGAAAAACGTGAACCATCTTTTGCAAAAGTTCATTGTAGGTCTGCCGAGGATGTTCTTTTGCCTTTTTTAGCAATGTTAGAACTTCTCTTTTTAATTGGATTGTAGTGGCAGTCATATAATCAATTATATATGACTTATATATAAACCCTTTGGCAGGTTGGAAAATTAAAAGAATAACTAATTAATAAAAAAAATTAATTAAAACTTCCCGCTCCGAATATTGGCGGCCTGTTCAAGTCTTCTACTATGACTTGGACTTCCAGTCTTGCTTCGTTTCCGCTGGTGTCGCGTGCGATGATTGTTACTGTGTGCTCGCCAGAGTCATCATACCCTGTTGTTTTTGTGTTTGTGTTCATCCAGCCAGTGTACGAGATTCTTACTTCTTCGCCTTCTGGGTCTGTTATGACTGGTTCTAGCGTTACTGCGTCTCCTTCTTTTATTGTTACAGGCGTATCAAGTTCTATGACTGGTGGCCTGTTGACTGCTTCTACTGTTATTATCACCATGGCTTCTACGGTTAGTTCGCCGTCGCTTGCTGTGACTTTAACTTCGTAGTCTCCTGCATCTCCTATTTCTGTCTGCCAGCTTCCGGTTTCGTTTATTGGGAAGTCGTAGCTGAACGTTAGAGCGTCACCGTCTGGGTCTTCTGCGCTTGGTTTGACGCTCGCTTTTTGTCCTTCTTTGATCTTGATGGGTGCTAGTTCTTCTAGTTCTGGTGCTCTATTTGCGTTGCCAACAACTACGAATACTTCTTTTGATGTTGTTGCTTTTCCGTCTGTTGCTGTTATGACGACTTTGTGGTTTCCAGCATCGTCATAGCCTACTTCTTTTGTGTTGTTTTCCATCCAACCCGAGAATGTGACGTTGACCGTGTCTCCGTCTGGGTCTGATGTTGTTAGTTCTATCGTTAGTGTTTCTCCTTCTGTTGTTTCTATTGGTTCTTCAAGTTCTATGACTGGTGGTTGGTTCTTTTGTTTTACCACTATCAATACTTGTTGTGAGACTGTATTTGTTCCGTCTGATGCCGTGATTGTTATGAGGTGATCTCCCGCGTCTCCTTCTTTTGTTTGCCATTCGCCTTTGTTACTTAGTGGCGATGAGAACTTGTAGTCTATCGGGTCTCCGTCTGGGTCAACTGCTTTGAGGTTGGGAAAGCTTACTAGGTCTCCTTCAATGACTTCTTTTTTTGGAACGTCTTGCAGGCTTACTTGTGGTTTTTCTGTAGGTTCTTCTGTAGTTTCGTTTGTTTCTGTCGGTTGTTCTACTGGCGTAGTTTCATTCTTTTCAACAACGGGTTGAGTTTGATTTTTTTGTGGCTGCGGCATTACCGGAGCACAAGCTATGAGTGCTATAACGAGAAATGCGATGATTGCTAGTTTATTCATTTGTTTTCCCCCCTGTTTTCGATTTAGTATTAGTGTTACTATCCCAAAATACTCAAACGGTATTTAAACTTTTACGTAGTCAAAAATATAGCTCTGTGTGCAGAAGTTGTTTCATCCCCTTCTTGAGACAATTTCGATATACATTATTGTCAGCGCTGTTATTATCGCATATATTGCTATTGCCAACGCGTATGCTGCAAAAAATGTTGCGGGATAGTATTGCATTAGCAAACTTTCTTCTGGGAAAGTCCAATTTCCTTGTGGAAACATTATTTTGTGAAAGTTGGTGAAAAAAGTATCAAAAGGTATTAGTAATAACGCGCCGAGAATTATTACTAACAACAGTGTTCCTTTTTGGACTATTGGTTTCCAGTTGTCCCATGCGCAGAAGATCAGTATTATCGTTAGGAATTCTAATAGATAGTACGCGCCGTGTAATAGTCTTCTGACATCTATCAAGTGTGCTTTTTCTTGTGAGGCAAAGACTTCTGGCATTTCTGCTTTGCTTGCATAATGTTGTAGCAATTGCTTTGTTGGTTCTATTCCTTCTGGATTTTTTATTAGCAAGAGTGTGAATGCTGGATCTGTTCTGAGTATTGCGAGGCTGAAGAGAAGGCAGAAGATTGGGAAGATTATGATTCCGATAGTGATTTTCAT
>CAZXKS010000003.1:16412-35675 GCA_964641265.1 uncultured Methanosarcinales archaeon
TCATCTTATTTTCGCATCGTCAGGCAGATCCACTACAATGTTTCCTTTGTGTGTTTTAAGCGGCTTATCGCCATAGACTGCAGTTTTATTTCTAGTTGTGAGTTTTATTTTTTGGAAGTCTTCTATTGTTATTTGTTCTTTTTTTGGCGTTATTCCGTCTACGAGTACTTGGTCTCCTGCGTGTGCTTCTGGTGCTTCTAGTACTTTTACTACATTATCTTTTTCTGCTGCTAGGAGCATTCCTTGGCTTTCTATTCCTCTTAGATTTGCTGGTTTTAGGTTGCTGATGAATATTATGTGTTTTCCAACGAGTTCTTCTGGTTTGTAGTGTGGTTTTATTCCTGCCACTAGTTGTCTTGTCTGGTCTGTTCCAATATCTAGCGTTAACACATACAATTTTTCCGCATTTGGGTGGTTATCTACTTTTGTAATATGCGCTACTTTTAGATTTAGTACTGAGAATGGGTCTTCAACTTTTTTCTCTAGTTTTTTGAATAATATTTCTGGCTGCATTAATTGTCCTTTTGTTGTTTTTTTGAATTTGGCATCTTTTAGTTTGCCGATATTTTGTCCTATCTGGCAAGCCAATTTTTCTGCACTGCCTGGTATGATTGGCCATGTTAGAATGCTTATGATGCGTAGGTGTTCAATCATTGTGTATAATATTGTTCCAAGTCTTTCTCCTGTTTGTTTCCAGGGTTCTGTGTCGTTGATGTATTTGTTGCATTTGCCCACATAGTTCCATATTTGTTCTATTGCGTGGTGCCATTTGTAGTTCTGCATTAGCTCGTTTAATTTTGTAATATCTGGTATTGCTTGTTCGAGTTCTTTTTCTTTTTCTGTTGGTTTGCCGCAGCATGGTATTTGCCCGTTGAAGTTTTTCTGTACTAGCACAGATGTTCTTTGCAATAAATTGCCTAGCGCGTCTGCGAGGTCTGCATTATTTCTCGATATTAATGTTTCTTCTGAGAAGTCTCCGTCTTCTCCTGCTGGGACTTCTCTGAGTAGAACATATCTTAATGGATCAGTTCCGTACGTGTCTGCCGTGTAGGCTGGGTCTATTACGTTGCCCAGGCTTTTGGACATTTTTTGTCCGTTTACTGTTAGCCATCCGTGGCAGTATATTGTTTTTGGCAGGTGTATGTCTGCAGCTAGTAATATTGCCGGCCAGATTACGGTGTGAAACCAGCTTATGTCTTTTCCAATTAAGTGGCAGTTTGCTGGCCAGTATTTTTGGTATTTGCTGGTTGGGTACGCTACTCCGCTGAGATAATTGATTAGTGCGTCAAACCATACGTAGATTACGTGTTTTTTGTCTTGTGGGACGGGTATTCCCCATTTGAATGTTGTTCTGCTTACGCTCAGGTCTTTTAGTGGCTCTTTCAACCTGTTTAAAATTTCATTTTTTCTTGACTCTGGTTGTATGAATTCTGGGTGTTGTTCGATGTGTTGCATTATTTGTTGTTGGAATTGTGATAGTTTGAAGAAATAACTTTCTTCTGTTAGTTTTTCTACTGGTTTTTGGTGTGTTGGGCATAATCCGTCTGGCACGTCTTTCTCAGTGTAGAATGCTTCGCATCCTGTGCAGTACAATCCAGTATACGTTCCTTTGTAGATTAGTCCTTTTTCAAATACTTTGTTCCAGATTTCTGTTGCTGTTTTGACGTGTTTTTTGTCTGTTGTTCTTATGAACGCATCATTTCGCACGTTTAGTTTTTCGCACAATTGTTTGAAATGCGCGGACATTTCGTCCACGAATTGTTTTGGTGTTTTGCCTGCGTCTTTTGCTGCTTTCTCTAGTTTTTGTCCGTGTTCGTCCGTTCCTGTTAAGAAATAAACATTTTCTCCCATCAATTCGTGCCATCTTGCGAGCATGTCTGCGATTATTTTCTCATAGGCGTGACCCACGTGCGGACGAGCGTTTGGATAATCAATTGCAGTTGTAATGTAGTATGTTTGTTTTGGCATGCTAGAAAGCGATTAGAAGGTGCTTATAAAGATTGCTCGTGTTTCCCTTCATACCCGCAATCCATGCATATTAGAACGGTATTTTCTTCTACCAAGTCAACGTGTCCTGATTTGCATTTTGGGCACTTGTGCTTTCCAGGATGTGCTTCGTGGACCATACCCTCTCGATA
Source organism: uncultured Methanosarcinales archaeon (assembly GCA_964641265.1). GTDB lineage: Archaea > Nanobdellota > Nanobdellia > Woesearchaeales > ARS49 > CABMGU01. The sequence goes on from CAZXKS010000003.1 coordinate 18,551, forward strand.
TTGAGCCTATTTAAATACCTGCCGTTTTGCCCCTTAAGAGTGATAACAAATCGAAACCTTTATATACTCTCATAGTTTACTCACTGCAAGGTGACTACAAAATGAAGAGATTGCTTTTACTATTAACGCTGTTAGCTAGCTTGGTTGCTGTTTCAGCTTTGCAGGTTTCAAGCCCTATTCTTGGCAGCCAGTCTGCAGAAAGGAATGCGGCCGTTACTGCATCTTTGACTATTACAAATGATGGCAGTTCTGTTGTTCAGGGTCTCAAATTTACTTCAACCGCTGATGCTAAGTATCAGATTAAGTTTGAAAACATTCCTAATGCTATTGCGCCTGGCTCTTCAGCAATTGTTACCATCAAAGGTTTTATTCCTAAGGATTTTGAATCTGGTAAAAGAAGTATCGGCACTATTACGGTTACTACTGGTCTTGTTGTGAGCAATTCTACTAATCCTTTTACCTCTCATAATTTTACTCCTTCAAACCAATCTCCTACTTCGATAGTTTTGCCTGTTGCAATGAGCGCTGCTAATGATTGTGGTCAGAATACTCTTGATCCGGGCATGCCGATAATTGGTCAGTGGCATTCTGGCAATACTTGCGATAGCGTTATGGATATTGATGTTTCACAGCCTTTCCAGGGTTCTGTTGATACTGGTTGGGCTAGAATTCACTCTAGTATTTTGAACAATTATTGGGTAAGCACTGTTCAGGCGGATTGTAATGGCCAGGCTCAAGTTCCTCCTCAGGGCTGGTTGCTTGGCGGTACTATTCACTCAGGTCCTGGCGCTTGTGATGGAAACATTGAGCTTCCTAGTGCAGACTCTGGTTGGATTGGTCTTTACTCTAATCCTTCTGCTGCTGGTAAGCTTATCTTTGTTATTGCGAATGATATATGTGGCGGTGGAATACAAACAGTTCCTGCTACCGGCATTGTTTTGGGCAAAGTTAAGACTGGCCCTGGCAAGTGTGATGGTTTGCCGGAAGGTTACTCTTACACAGGCGCTGCTTTGGACAGCGGTTCTATGCATGTTGTCTGGCTTCCTACCCCTCTGAACTTTGTTCCTGTTGGTGCTTTTGAGAATTTGACTTGGTCTGGTCTTTCTGGCTGGGCTTATGATAAGGACATTGCTACCACGAGTGTTCAGGTTAATGTTGATGGTTCTTTCTGGAAGCAATTGGCTGCTAACATTTCAAGACTTGATCTTGTTAGTGCTAACTTGACTCCTGATGCTAACCACGGTTTTAGTTACACTTTCACGCAGGCTGATCTTGCAAGTTTGAATACTTCTAAGAATCATACTTTCAGTGTTTATGCTATCGATGCGAACAACAATGTTTTGCTCGGCACTAAAGCATTGCTTGCACTTGTCAGCAATACAAATACAACCAACACGACAAATACTACGAACACAACTAATACGACAAATACTAACACAAATACTGCACAAACAGTGCAATCTGCTTCCTCAGCTTTGTTCATGGAAGCAGCCAATCATTTGGTAATCGACAAAGTCAAGATTGATTGTGATAAATCAGAGTCTGTCAGCGAGGGTTCAACTGTTGATGAAGTTTCTCCTGGCCAGACTTGCGTTTTGACTGTTGAGGTCAAGAATACTGCTAACAATGTTGATATTGAGAATATCGAGCTTGAAGCAGATCCTCAAAATAGTGATGTTGATGGTGATACTGTTGATATTTCCTCTATTGATGCTGGTGATGAGTCTGAAGAAACTCTCGAATTAATAATTGATGATGAGGCAGATGGAAAGGTTAAAATTGATATTACTGCCGAAGGTCGTGATGAGAATGGTGCGAAGCATAGTGATAGTTTCCAGTTCTCAATTGAGATTGAGCGTTTGAAGCATGACTTGTCTATTTCAAAGATTGTTTTAACTCCTTCGCAGATTGATCTTTGTAAGGATACTCGTGTAGATGTCGTTGTTTATGTACAGAACAAAGGCGATCGTGACGAGGATGCTGCGGCTGTTGAGCTTTCAATTCCTTCTTTGAATTTTGTGAAGAAAATAACTAGCATTTCGATTGATAAGAATGGGGAGGAAAAGGTCACTTTTAGTGTTCGTGTTTCTCCTACAACTCCGTTTGGTACTTTCAAGGCTACTGCTAAGAGTTTCTTTGATACGAATGGTTTGAGTGGCAGTAAGACTGTTGATATTACGATTTTGGAATGCAAAGAAGCTTCTGAAACAGCGCCTGAGTCTGGCAATGATCAGACTTCAGAGGCTGTTGTTGTTCCTCCGCCTCGTGTGGATGATGTGGTTGTTGTAGCTCCTCTTCGTGAGACGAATTCAACCCTTGCTTCAAGCGCAGTCTTTACAGGAATTTTGGTATTTGCTAATTTGATTGCTTTGACTGTTCTTGGTATCATGTCTTATGGCTATTTCAAAAAGCCGAAAGACCCATTGGCAGAACAGTTTGAAGACGACAAGTCTGTTGAAGAATTCCAGGCAAAAGATTATTATTAGGAGTAATCAAGATGACTGATAGTATGCGACCTGAATACGACTTAAATCTAGAATATAAGCCTAACAATTATGAGCCTTCCAAATACATTGTTCCTGAGCCAGAAATTATTATTCCTACGCCAGAATATAAGTCTAACAATTATGGGCCTCTCAAGTTCATTATTCCTAAGCCAGAAATTTCCAAATACGATTCTCTTTCAGGCATCGATATGCTGAAGATTTTAATTGAAATTGCAGATTGCAGAAGAAAGTTGCGGTCACAAAGAGCCTTCAGAGCAGCGTACAATCCATCAATGAATTAGTCACTCGTCTTCCGGCACTTCTTCCTCTTTTTTTCCAGCTTGTTTCATCTTTTTTGTTATCGGTATTTTTCCTTTGCACTTGTCGCATTGGAATACTAGTGCTTTGACTCCTTCAAACGTTTTGCGTTTATACGGTATCTGCGTTTCGGCTTTATGCTGGCAATGCGGGCATGTGTAAGCAACGTTTGCAGTTAATGTGTCTTCATATTCTTGTTTTGGAACAGTATAATTGCATGATGGGCAGATGTATTCTTTTGCTCTTATCTTTACTTTTCCTTTCTCGACTGGCTTGCCCATTTCTGCTTTTCCGCATTTTGGGCATTTTTCTTTGAAGACCCAGCACATTACGTGTCCTTTGTCGACTGCTCTTCGCGTAAAATAGATGCATTCGTCCATTGATTCTGGTTGTTTTAGCATTATTTCACCTTTTTGACAATTTCGAGTGCTACTGCCAGTGTTGGCATTATGTCCATCTTTGTTGCCTCTTCCACAGTTGCCCATTTTCCTTCTTCTGCGTCATCCGCATTTAACTTCGGCTGTGCTTTTGTTTTGCCATGGAATATTGACATTATTCTTCTTATTCCGTCAAAGTTGTACATGCTCTCGCCTAGCCATATTAGTTCTGTTGTTATGCCTGTTTCTCTTTTTAGCGTTCTTTTTGCAGCGTCTGCTAGTGCTTCATCGTGTCTTACTAGTCCTGCTGCTGTTGTTCCCCATTTGCCGGGCCATAGTCCTCCTTTTGCTTTTGTTACGAATATTCTCTTGTCATCTAGAAGTACAATATTGACTTGTTTTACAATATCTAATCTGTCGTTTATCTCGTGTCTGAACTTGTGTCCTATGTTCTTGCTAAGGTCGTCAAATATGTCTATCAGCGCGTCTTTTTCTTGCATGCGCCATATATTTGTGGGATGATTTTTAAAGTTTGCGTACATATCTTCTTGTATGGGGGATGTTTATTATGACCAGATCTCTTCTGGCTATGATGAGCTGCACGGCCAGGAGCAGCTTCGCAAGGCTGAAATAATTTTGCAGAGTTTGGAAATCAAACCTTCTGATGTTTTGCTGGATGTTGGCTGTGGAACTGCCCGCTCATTATCTGTTTTTGGCTGTAGAAAGTTTGGTATTGATCCTGCTTTTGAGCTTTTGAAGCAGGCAGAGATTCCTGTCGTTCAGGGTTTTGCTGAACGTTTGCCGTTTTCTGCTAATTCTTTTGACGTGGTTCTTTCTTTGACTGCTATTCATAATTTTGATGATGTGCAACAGGCCATCAATGAAATGCTTCGTGTTTCCAGAAGGGATGTTGTTATTTCTGTTTTGAGAAAAACTCGGAATTTCAAAGAGATTGAGCAAATAATAACTGCCGTGCTTTCTCCGAGTAAGCGTGTTGAGGAACAGCATGATGTTGTTTTTTTTGGGCGTAAACAATTTTAGCCGCAAAATCTTTAAATAAGACAAACCAGAAATAGCTAGTATGCAGGTTCCTAATTTTGTAAAAGAGGTTATTTGGTCTTTATACCCTCCTCGTTATAGGCAGTTGTCTGAGAAGCCTTTCCGTAAGAGTTTGGGTTATATGAGCGGAGTTTTGCTTGTTGCATTCCTTATTGCCGGCATTTTGTTTCTTCCCAAGCTTTTCTTGCTTAAGGATACTATTCAGGAGGAGCTTTCCAAGTTTGATGTTTTTACGCTTTCCGGCAATGTTGTTCAGGCTGCTCCTGTGAAGATTCCCAGGCATAATCCTTGGGTTGTAGTCGATCTTAATGCTAACCTGACTTTGACTAAGGAAATTTTTGTTATCGATTCTTCTACTGTTAAATATCGTTTCTTTGGCGTTAAGAGTTTGCCTCGTGAGCAGTTGAAGGATATTACTGCTTATAAGCCTCGCGTGAGTGGTTTCTTTGCTGCAATTTTGATTTTGATGCTTCCCGGCATTGCTTTTTTGCTTTACGTTCGTACTTGGCTGAAATATTTCCTTCTTGTGTTAGTCATGGGCACGTTCTTCTTCATAATTATGGAGCTTACTAAGTTCCGTTTGCATTGGAAACAAGTGTTGAATATTGCTGCGCATGCTTTGACTTTAGTTATCTTTATAGAGGTTATTTCCGCTGCAATTACAACTGTTTACTTGTTGCCTATTTTGCGTTTCCTTGGCGTCAACATTTTTGCCATAACGACCTTGTTGTTTGCTGTGATGATGGTTGTTGGCATTGTTGGCTGTAATGTTGAGGCGCGCCGTAGGAAATGAGTTATGCTGCTCTTTAATCCTCGCCAAACTGTTCTTGTAACTTGCCGCGGATCATTTACTGTTGTTGGCAAGTCTGAGGAAAAGGACGATGTTGTTCCTTTGAGCTGGCATAGCCCTATTTCTTCTCATCCTCCGATGTATGCGATTTTTTTGAACAAGAGTTTGATGGCCGTCTCAATTATTCGCAATAGCGGCTGTTTTGTTGTTAACTTTATTCCGTTTTCTCTTTTAGAAACAGTCAAGTCTGCCATGCGTACTTCTGGCGAGTATTTGGAGAAGTGCAGTGCAATTGGTGTGCACGAGATAAATTGTGAAAAACTAGTGGACTGCTTCAAACTTAAAGAAGCGCTGGGCTGGCTCGAGTGCGAGGTCGTGGAAGAAAAAGAGTTTGGTGACAGCGTGATGTTTGTTGGTAAAGTTTTATTTTCTCAATTGGACCATGATGAAAAGCGGCCTTTTCATGTTGATGGGGATCATTTTACTACAACGCGCTGATCATGCTTTCAAACTTCTCTTTCATTTCTTCTGCTTTTTTCTTCATTCTTTCTGGCAGTTCTGAATTTATCTCGTAAGAAATAGCTTCTTCAGTTATCTTTACTTCCGCAACCCATGGTTTTCTTCCTGCCCTAAATACATAAGCGCCTGTCCTTGCTATTTCCTTCTCCACTTCTTCCATTTTTGGCGCTTTCCAGTGTGATGTATGCACTATTCGTAGGATTGCAAATATTTTGTCAATTTTCTCCTGCTTCACCATATACTATAGATGAATCCCACAAATATTATATACTATTCTTTTTCCCATTATCGTATGGACGAAAAAACAAAAGAGCGTGTGCATGCCATCGCGAAATCTCTGAAAGATCTTCATCTTGTTGCTAATATGGAAGAAGCTTTGGAGCGCGCTCGTGAAATTGTTGCTAGCGCTAAGGACGATGGCAAGCCTATCAAGGAGTTGATGGCTGAAGTAAGGGAAGAGGCAGGCGAGCAGGACAAGACCGCCGAGCACATTCAAAAAGAATCGGATAAGGTAAGGGAAAAACTCGGGTCAGAAGCCCATGAAGAGCACAAGCAGGCAGAGCACGATCTTGCATCTGCGAAACAGGATAAGTCAACTGCCAAGACCGCTGGCGAACAGTTAAAGTTTGATGTTAAAGTTCACAAGCTGGAAAAAGGCGGTGTTAAAGAGGCCACACAAGAAGTTGACGACATCAATTGTGCTGTAAAAGATACTGCTTACATCAATAAGGAAGCTGAAAAGATTCAACAGAAAGAACGGAAGAAAAAATAACTTCACCACTCTGCAATACTAACAGAAACGAAATATTTAAATAGGACCCGTACTTCTCTCGAGCAAAGTAACACACGGGGTGGAGTTATATGAAACAAATTGCAATATTAGTGTTTTTGATCGCACTTTTGGCTTTGGGCGCAAGCGCAGTGCAGATTACTAGTCCAACGCTCGGTAGCGAGACTCAGGATCGTGTCAAGAACATTGTTAAGACTTTCACAATTACTAATAATAATACGGCCACCTTGTCCGGCATTACGATTTCGGCAAGCGCTGATGCCAAGTTTGCTTTGTCATTTTCAGGCGTTCCTGCAAGTTTGGGCGCTGGTGCCACTGCAACTATAACTGTTAATGGCACTATTCCTCTCGATCACCCATCTGTTGATGCCACTGATTTGCAAGAAAAGGCATTGAAGATTGGTAGCGTTACTGTTTCAGGCACTGTTAATAGCGTGACCGACTCTGCAACTACCGACGTTTTCATGCAGGCTGTTAACCAGCTCAGAATCAAGAAAGCTCGCATTGAGTGCAACACAAAATCTCAGAGCTTGGATGATGGCGACCGTGTGAAGAACCTCAAGCCTGGAGAAGATTGCACCTTGGAAGTCGAGGTTGAAAACCAGTTTGATGATTCTGATAACAATGATCAGAAGATTGGCGATATTGCCTTTGATAGCATTGACGTCGGTGTTGATTCAAGTGACGGCGACCTCGATATTAACGAGGATGACGACCTTGATGATTTGGACGCCAATGATGAAGATTCTGTTACCCTTGATCTTGAAATTGATGACGAGGCAGATGATGGAACCATAACCATTGACATTCGTGTTTCTGGCCGTGATGAAAACGGTGCTTTGCACGGTGAAGCTTTGGATGTTCGCTTGGAAGTCGAGCGTTTAAGCCATGATGTACAGCTGAGACGTGTTGAGCTTTCACCAAGTGTAGTTTCAAATTGTGAAGCTTCAAATGTCAAGCTTGCCGTGAATATTCTTAACCAAGGCAAGCGTGATGAGGACGAGATTGCTGTTGAGGCGATTGTTGCCGATTTGAAGTTCAGCAAGAAGATTGAGAATGTTGAGCTTGATAAGGATGACAGCACTGCTGTTTCGTTTGATATTCCAGTTGCAAAGGATGCTGATGCGGGCGTTGTAAGGGTTGATGTCAAGACTTACTTTGACCTTGTCGCTCCAAGCAACAGTGGTAGTGTTGATTTGACTATCAGCGAGTGTGATGAGGAAGAAGTTGAAGAAACAGTTCAGCCTACTCAGTCAGGTCAGACAACTGCTGTTGTGCCTCAAGCGACTGTAACGCCTTCAGCTGGCCAAGCTCAGGCTGCTCCTAAGAAGCAGTCTTCCTTCACTGACTCAAAGGCATATGTTGCGCTGCTTGCAGTGCTTAGCGTCTTGATCGCCATTTCTATTGTGGCTATCGTTGTCGTGATGGTCAGGAAGAAGCAGGCGTAAATCTTCCGGTTTTTCTTTATTTTTTCGTAATTCTTTCGGTTTAGTCCGGAAACTTTCCGGTTTTTCTTGCGATACGCACTTTAATTAGTTTTGCTTATACGAAATTGAGGTGATTTGTATGAAATATCTAAAATATTTGTTGTGGCTTGTTTTGTTTGCTCCTTTGGCGAGCGCGAATGTAATGATTTCTCAGGTGCTTTACGACCCTGTTGGCACTGAAAGTGGTGGCGAGGCTGTTGAGTTAAAGAATGATGGCAGTTCTGCTGTTGACATTTCTGGCTGGGTGCTCTCTACCGAGAGTTCTGCTACTGATGCCACGATTCCTCCTAACACTGTTCTTCAGCCTGGCAAGGCTTTTCTTGTTGCTGATGAGGGCTGGAATTCTAGCAAGGATGATTCTGGCTGGCGTGCTGCTGATTATGAGGAAAAGATTACTTTGGGCAATAGTGATAGTGGCATTGCTTTAATCAATAATGGTTCTGTCGTTGATGCTGTTGGCTGGGGCGACAAGGATGGTATTGATAGTTCTCTCTACGAGGGCTCTCCTGCTTCTTTGGTCTCTGTTGGCAAGGCTTTGCTTAGAACTCAGGATACTGATGATAATAGCAATGATTTCAAAGAGTCTGCTGCTGACTTTCAGCCTGGTGTTGCTGTTCAGATTACCGCTAATGTCTCTGTGACTGCTCCTGTGATTGAGATATCAAAGTCGTTAAGTCTTAACCCAGAAGGCACTTTGTCGATCAAGAATAATGGTGATTCGGCAATTAATGTCAAGCTAATCTTGAACGACTTCCATTATAAGGATAATATGATTCCCAAGAGCGCCGTGGTGCTTGATTCGTTAGAATTTACAGTGCAAGCGAACTCAGAGCACAAGTCTAAGGTTAGTTTGAAAGTGCCTGCCAGTGCTGTTCCTGGAACGTACACGTCTACGCTGAGAGTGATTATTTCTTAATTTTTACTTTTTGTTTCTGAAAGTAATCAGGCAGGATTTTTTTATCCAACAGGTTGGGCACTGCTCGTGAGTTTCGTACTTTTTCCCAAAGCACGGGTCCTGTACCATTTTTAGCATTTTTGTTTCCATAACGCCTCAACCTGGTATATTAATGGCTAGGGAGTATTTAAACTTTTGTGTTTTATATAAAATATATAGATTTCTACTTCTGTTCAACTACCTTCTGCATTACTTTGACAAACTCTTCTGCCTGCTTTTTGTAATCATCAAATTCTTTGCCGCTTAGTATTTGTATTTCTCTGTGTATTATTTTCTTTTGTAGTTTGTAGAACGTGTCCATCATGTCTGCGTATTTGCTGCTGACGTGCCCTGGATGTACTAGTTTTTTCTTTATCAGTTCTGCTATGTGTCCTGGCGTTGGTGGTACTTCTCCTACTTTCATTAAGGCAGCGTGCGCGCTGTCCACGACTGCCCAGTATAAATCCAGTGTTGCTTGTAAAACGTGCCAGTCTGCGTTGTGTATTGTGGCTGGCGCTCTTGCGAAGTATGTCCATATGCTTTCTTTTGTTGGCCTTATTCTGCCTTGGAATAACAGTTGTTGCACCGGCTCAAAGAATCCTGCGTCGTAAAGTGGAACGCCATCTCTTAGCATATTAATCGCGATTGGGTCTCCGTTTCTTATGTAGTCCCAGTAGCTGGTCATTTTTAGTGTTGTGATGTGCAGTCTTTTGCTTACTTTTGCTGCCGTATTTTCTGTTATTACTCTGTATGCTTGTATGACTTCATTGCTCATGATCATTGTTAGATCGTTAATTATGATTAAAACGTCTATGTCCCGTTCGCCGTAGAGTGGTTTTTCTTCTCTTGCCGTACTTCCGAATAGAATTATTGCTTTTACAAAGTCTCCTAGCTCTTTGTGCATTAGTTCTGCGAATTTCTTGCCAAAGTCATAGTCTGTGCTTGGATACTTTGGTATGTTCGGATGTTCTTTTCTATGTATTTTAAACTGCATATCTTCCTATTCTCTAAATATTGTTTTAAATGTTTGGAACTCCTATGCAGTAAAAATTCTGCACTGTTGTCATCATTCGGTGCATCCAAAATCTTAATAAGCAGGTATGCAAATTTTGTGGATGAAATGATTCTGAAAGTTGAAAACACGTTAGAAGCGATAATCAATTATGAGGAAGAGCTGAGGATCGCGGTTGAAGTGCTTAGGAAGACTCCTGTTTTGGTTGATAAATTGAATGAGGATAAAGAACTTACTAAGGAAGAGTTTGAAACTATCAATCCTGTTATTGAGCAGCAATTGGATCCTGAATCGTATGAAAACACTTCTTACTCTATTGACATTGGTGATGGTGCAACAACTAAGAGTTATTATGAATCTTTTGCAGATGCCCAAGAAAGTGATAATGGCGCTTCTTATTCGGCAGTTGTTAGTCATGAGCATGAGCTTTTGCAGGAAGCGCAGGAGATTGCTCGTAATATCCATGAAGGTGACGTTGCTAATAGGCCTTATATCGAAGCCTCAATTGACATCGATAAAAGACATGCGAAGGATAGCATCAAGATTTTTTCGCCTGCCTTGTGGCATGTGATGTATGAGGGAAAGCTGATCTTTAATTGACATGGTTGAGTTTATTTCTATAAGCACGCAAGTTGTTGAAGAAGAGAATTCTTCTGAGCCAGAGGAGCCCAATCGAAAGGAAGAAAGCCTGGAATCCTTAGTGGAAATTCATGCTGAGCAACCTCAAGAAATACCTGAGCAACAGTATGTTGACGAGCCTGTCCAGCCTGCAGAATATCAACAGACGAATATTGTTCTCGGCGAAGCTCCTGAGTTGAAGGACGAGCTGGAATTGTATGAGGAGAGAGATGCCCCGCTTGCTTGTTTTGAGCGTTATGAAAAGGAAAAAGCCAAAGAGTTTACTCTAAGGGAACTTCGCTCCATAACTTGAACTCGTTGCTTGGCGCGTATCCTCCAAACATAAACATTGGCGAGTACGTTCTTCCGAAGTAGGCTTGAGTGACTTGTCCCCATCGCATTGGTGGTCCGGAAAAGTATCCTGCTCCGACTCCAGCACCTCCGTGCTGCCATGTTTTCATTCTTATTCTTCCTTCTCCGAATTTTTCTTCTTCGTGTCCTTCTGAGACTAAAAAGCCTGAAAACCCTTTTTCTTTAAAAATTTTGGCTGCTTCAAAAACTGGGAAGATTCCTTCTCCTGGTGGCAAATGCCCGTGTGCTGCTGACATGCTGTCAACTAACTGTATTCCGCCAACCACTCCTGCGTCTGCTATTTTTTTGACTTCGTCAAGGTACCATTTTTTGAATCGTTCCATTCTTCTGTCTTCTGTTTCTGGCTTGTTTGTTTGTGGATCTGTTTCTGGTTTGAAGTGTGCCAGCCACATTCCCATATGGCTTGTGTCAAATAGTCCTTTGATGTGTTTGTCTGCCAGTTCTTTTGCTTGTTCTCTGTTGATTGTTGGGTCCCAGTATGGGTTTTTGACTTCGGTTTCTCCCTTTACAGAATCAGGCACTTTCATTGTTGGCTTGGTTATCAAATTGATCATTTCTTCTCTTGATTTTTTGACTATTTTAATGAATTCTTCTGGATGGCTGCCGTAGTATCCTGGCCAGCCTATTTCTGGTCCTACGTACAACGGTTTTGTGATTGTTCCTTTTGCTCTTCCTTGTTCGTATGTTCGCATTGCCTCCATTCCTGCTTCTGCGTATGTTCTTGTGCTTCTCCAGAGCGCGTAGTCTTCTATTGGTTTGAGGTTGTCTCGTCTTTCTTCCAGCTCGGCTGCTTGTTGTGCTTGGCCGTATGCTGAGTGCCAGAAGTCTTTCCGTCTGTCTTCAAGTCTGTTCTTTTCATTTTCTAACACTTCGCGATTTTTTTCTGTCAGCTTTTGTTTTGTCTCTGGGTCAATGCCTTCTTTTAGTGCTTTTTCGATTCTTTCTTTTTCTCTCAGGGCCATTTCTGCCTGTCCTTCGTTGTGCGATTGCCAGCCTTTTGCAGTTTTTATTTGTCCTTCGAGTTGTTTTGCAACGTATAGTTCTTCAGCCGTTATTAGTGGCTTGTTTTCGCGTGCTCTTTTTTCGTTTTCCACGTCTTTCCATCTTTTGAAGTCTTCCCATGTGAACTTTTTGAGCTCTAGTTTTTCTCCTGGTTTTGGTTGTTCCAGTTCTTTGAAGTTCGTTGGGTCGTATGGAAGGTGTTGTATTTCGTCTTTTCTAAATTGTACTGTTCTTCCCGTTCTTCTGTCTACCAGCCATCCGATTCTTTGCTCACCTACTTGTTCGAATTTTCCTTTGCTTAGAGGGTCTTTTTCTTGCCATGGTGCTTCGTTTACTCCTCGTGGGAATTCCCAGGAAACAATGTCCACTCCTCCTCCTTGGCCTACGTCTGCTGCAAATCTTATTGCGTCTTTGACTTCGTCCAGGCTGTTTTTTCTTTTTTCGTCGGAAAATACTAAGTTTTGGTAGTCAAAGCCTGAGAGGTTGTTTAGTCCTGTTGGTAGTTCTACTCCTGCGATGTTTACTTTGTTTGCCAAGGCTACTTCTTTGAGTGTTTCTCTTACTTCTTTGCCGTATGCTTTTGGTCTTCCTCCTATTGCGCTTTCTGGCGGCGTCATGAGAACTAGTTGCACCGTGCCCGCTCCGCCTCTTATTGCTGCCTGTGTTGTTTGTATTATGTTTTTGAATCTGCCTGTTGGGTCGTGTTCTGGCACTGTTTCTCCTAGCTGGTCGATTGTGAATATTGGTTCTTCTACTGCGACTGGTTGTGGCGTTTCGGTTACTGCTTGATGGTATTCTCTGTCCATCGGTCCGTAATACATTGTTCTGAACTCGACCATAGTATACTTTTTAGGCTACTGGACTATTTAAAGGTTTATGTGAATTGTGTCGCTTAGAATTAGGCTCCTTTCCTATACCATCCTTCTCCTGCGCCTTTGTACATGCTTTCTGTCATGTTTTCTGCAGCGCTTAGAAGGTGTTTTGCTTTTGCTGATGGCCTGTATTGGCCTTCTTCTGCGTCTTCTTTTTTTATCTCAAGGCCCTTTCTGATGGCGTAAATGGCTTCTCTGTCTTGTGCTGTTTCTATGCCTGTTGCTCTTTGTCTGTTATAGATTTCTTTTGCTGTTGAATACAACACATCGCTTGGCAAGTGTGCCACTCTGTGGAATAATTCATCAGATCTTGGAGGCGCTGTGGCCAATAATCTCTCTAATGCGAATTGCTCTTCTCTTGTGAGCCTTTTTTCTTCTTTTTCCTCTGCTCTTTCTTCTAATGCCTCCACTTTTACAGGCTTCTTTCTGGGTGCTGGTTTTGTTTCTGGAACTTCTACTTGTTCCAGTAGTCTTGCTTCTTCATCAGCTATTGCTAGAAGGTGTTCTGCTTGTTTGATGTCTTCTTCTTTTTCTTTTATGTCTGATTTTAGTTTGTCTATTAGTTTTTGTAGTTCTTTTACTCTTCTTTCTGATGTTAGTTCTTTGAATTGTTCGAAATCTGTTGGCATAAGCTGAATGTTAGAAATTGTCTATTTAAATTCTACCACGCCAGCATTCCGTGTGCTTTTTTGAATATGTTGTAGTGTGTCCAACACAACCCTCTTGCTCTGGCTTCGTCTGGCTCTTCTTTTTCTGTTTTTTTCTTTTTTAAGAATTCAGGCATTTTTGGTATCATGATGCCAAACATTTCTTTCATGCCTTGGCCTAGTGCCGTGAATGGTTCCATTAGTTCTAGCGGCTTTTTTTCTGGTTTTTCCTCTTCTTCTTTTTTGCCTTTTTCTGCTTCTTCCAGATAATTCAGCAAATCTGTTCCTAAAGCGTCCATTGCTGATCTGAGTGATTCGTCGATTGATGAGAGCAGTTCTATGTCGGATCTGTTTCTCATGGCTATGTAGTTTTTGATTTTTTTCTCGCTCCAGGCGTAGCTTCTCCATGTTATTCTTGTTGAGCCTACGTGTATTGGTCCTCTGTGATAGCCTCCTTCTCCTGCGTATTGCATGCTTGGTTTTGTGTGGTATTCGAAAGTCAGGAGTATGCAAGCGTATGTTTCTCTTTTTCCTGCTGGTTTGTGTCTTGCAAGCACTTCTATTTCTACCAGGCTGCTCTCGAATGCAGCTATTAGTCTTGGATTGTCCAATAGGTTTTGTTGTCCTGATAGTCTTTCTATGTGTTTGATGTATGGTTTGACCCAGTTTATGTAGAGCCTGATGATTTGGTAATGTTGTCTTAGGTAGTCTAGTGTGAATTTTCTTCTTGTTTTCATTTCGTCAAATGTTGAGTATTTCCAGGCGACGTATTGTGCTAGTTTTCTTTTTAGCAGTTGTCTTAATTGTTGGTTGAAGTCTCTTGCTTGTTCTTCTACTACTTTGTCTACTTCGTCTTTGTCTCTTGGGTGTATTGCGAAAAACAGGTCTGGCAGTGCTGTGAATTGTAATTGTTGTGCCATTACGAACAGGTTGCTTCCTGTTCTTTGTCCTCCTACCACTCCGTCTACGAGGTCTACCCACATTCCTTTGAGCGCCATTTCTGCCCCTTTTTGTGGTTCTTTGATTTTTTTGCCCTCTTTGTCTACTCCGAATGCTTCTCTGTAGATTTCTAGTCTTTCATCTATCCATCTTAATTCTCTTACTAGTTGGAATAGGTCTTTGACCATTTTGCCTATTGTTGCTAGGTATTGTGATACTTTGTCTTGTGCTAGTCCTAGTCTTTGCGCTGCTGCGCCGTAGAAGCTGCTGTGTTCTGCTGCTGTGAAAATGTCTGTTATTTTGTCTATGATTGGAAATCCGATGTCTCCTAGGAAGTTCATGCACCAGTAATAGTATGGTTCTATGCTTTCGTGCCAGCTTTCTAGCCCCATGTAGTATCTGCTTATGCCGTTTGGGAATTCTGTCATTACGAGCTGGTCCCTTGCCACTTCTACCCATTCATGGTCTGCTATGCCTTCCATGGCTTTGTCGAATTCTTTGTCCAGGCCTTGTTTTGCTAGTTCTTCTCTTTTTTCTTTGATTAATTTGAGCTTGTCTTCTGGTGTTTTGCCTTTTATCGTTATGCTTTTTCCTTTTACATTCACTACTGGTTCGTCTTCGTCTACGCCTTTTTTTACGAACCCGTACGCGATGAATCTTTCACTCTCTTTTACCATCTTGCTGTTTGTATAAGAATTGCTTATTTAACTCTTTCTAAAACTACTATGAATCCTACTTTGTGTATTATTTTTGAGTGCGTTTTTTCTGCAAGTTCTTGGAATAATTCTTTCTTGCCTGCGAGACTTCGAGCAGGTCCCGGTGAGCTTTGCTCACCGTGATCTTCTTTTATCGCGCTTGGTAAAAATTTGACTTTTACTATTTTTTTCTTTTTTAGCATTTTAATTACTTGTTTCACTACGTTCTCTGTTATTCCTGCTTTTCCTATTCTCAGGCTTGTTTCTATTTGTGTATTTGGCATGTTCCTGCTGGCAGTACTCGTAATACTTCGTCTATATCTGCGTTTAGTTTTTTTGCGATTTTTTTTGCAATGTCGCTTGGCTTGTCCCTGCCTTGGACTACCACCACATATTCTTTGCAGTTGGCTTTTACCGCGTTTTCTGCCCCGCTCATTATTTTTCCGTCAGCCAGTTTTCCTACAGCTACTCCTATTTTTCCCGGGTAGTATGTTCTTTTTCCTCGTATCATGAATGCTCCTTTTGGCAGGTATTCTCCTGACGGGGCTTGCCTGCTCACTTGCTCTGGACTTACCGCATATGCTTCTGTTGCGCTTAACCCTAGTTTCCACGCTCTTGAGAAGCTTGCAGTGGCGTCTGCTGTTTCTTGTATTGTTACATCGCTGGGTTTTTTTCCTTGTGTTTTGATAACAAAGAACGGGCTTCCTGGCGCTTCTGTGTGCAGTATAATATCCTCTTTGTCTGTGTGTTTCTTAATTATTACTTCGTTTGACGTTGCATCTCTTCCTCCTATGCACAAAAATCCTTCTGAAGAAATGAACCATCTGAACTTTTCATACCATTCTTGCGCTCTTTTTTCTTTTTTCACGATTTTTTTCACTTCCGCAAGTTGTTTCTTTTCTACTTCTTCCAGTTGTTTTTTGAATTTTAGAACTATTGCTCTTGCTCCTTCTGCTTTTCTTCTTGCTTTTTTTGCTGCTTCGAAGTACTCGTTTGCGGTTTGCTCTAATTTCTTCTTGAGATTAAGCGTGATTTGCATACGATTGGTATTTGAAAGGCCATTTATATAGGTATCCGAAAGATTTATTTAAATACAGGTTTTCCGTCAATAAAATGGGGGGTCTAGCCGATCTTGTAAACGAATTCCTCGCTCAGGGTTTTTCAGAAAATACTCGAAGAGGTTATGAAAATGATATCCGTTCTTTTTTAGATTTTCGTTTTCGTAGAGAGCACAATCATCTTCCGCTTGAAGAAGCTGCACAGACTTATTGTAACCAAATCTGTTCAACAGTATCGCCTGCCACGTTCAACAGGACTCTCGCAGCCTTAAGAGGCTTTTTCTATTATGCCGTGGAAAGGAAAACCATAGCCGAAAACCCATTTAAAAATGTGAAAATGTTTAAGATAGCACCTCATCCACAGCGTATATCGGGAGCTGAATTTGAGCCGCTTATAAAAAGCATAGATAAATCAAATTTCTGGGGTTGTAGGGATTACGTAATTCATATCCTGTTTTATGCCTTTGGTCTTAAACCTCACGAATTGGTTGCGTTAGATGTCTTTACATTACGTCAAGATCGCTCACGCGAATCCAAGGAATTTCTTGCAAGGAGCGGTCTTACTGATCATGTTATTTTCTATCTTAAAGGAAGGCCTATTCCTGTAGAAAAACGGTTTGCTGAAGAGTATAATAAATATGTAACATCTTTATTGACGTCTGGTGCAGCCCCTAGCAATCCTCTTATTCGAAATAGATTCTTGGAAAGAATGTGTGATAGACAGGTACGCAGGATTGTTAGAAATTATGCAGAGCGTTATTTGTTCAGACAGATCGCTCCAAGAACATTGAGAAATAGTTATCTTGCCAATCTGAAAGAGAAAGGAGTCACTCCTGATTCTTTATGCCAAGCAGAAAAATCTGCAGATGAACAAACACATCGCACACATTTGCCTGAATCGGGGTCATCATCTGGACGCGTGCCTTTGCTCAGATACAAATATTTGCCAGAATATTATAGGAACCTGGCCGATAAATACAAAGTCCATTTTAGCAGATGATCAAATTATCTCACTGTCACGCTTTTCGCCAGGTTTCTTGGCTTGTCTGGGTCGCATCCGCGCTCTAATGCCAGATAATAAGAAAGTAATTGCATTGGCAATATTGCCAATAATGGTGTTGCTTCGTCCAGGTTTGGTATTTGTATGTGG
>CAZXKS010000004.1:0-1829 GCA_964641265.1 uncultured Methanosarcinales archaeon
GGAGCTCATTCAGAGCTTGCGCAAAGAAAGCACTAGCTCTCAGGCTGCTCTTTGGGATCGTGTTGCGGATGATTTGGAAAAGTCGACAAGGCAGCGAAGAGTTGTGAACATTAGCCGTCTTGCGAGAAATACAAAGCCGAATGAGACGGTTGTTGTTCCTGGCAAGGTGCTTGGCTCTGGTGCTTTGCCTCACAGCATTGTTGTTGCCGCGCTTTCCTTTAGCATGGGTGCAAAAGAGCGTATCGAGCAGGCGAAGGGCAAGGCTTTGACGATTGAACAGTTATTGAAGCAAAAACCAAAAGCAAAGGATTTGAAACTTATAGGTTAAAATGGCAGAAATTAATATTGATGCAACGGACGCAATTGTTGGTCGTTTGGCTAGTTATGTTGCTAAACAGGCTTTGCTTGGTAATGCTGTTAACATTTTCAATTGTGAAAAGGCAGTAATCTCCGGCAAGCCCAGTGCTATTCACGAAAAATACCGTCATCGTATTTTTGATACGGGCCAGCCAAATAAGGGTCCTTTCATTAGTCGTATGCCTGATCGTTTTGTGCGTAGAATTATTCGTGGCATGGTTGAGCATAAGCAAGGGCGTGGTAAGGAAGCCTTTGATCGTATTATGTGCTATCTGGGCGTTCCTGTTGCTTTTAAGGATAGAAAGCTTGTTAAAGTTGCTAAGGAAGTTAGTGAACTGCCGAATTTGAAATATCAGACTATTGGCGAGCTTTGTGTTTCGTTGGGAGGAAGGGTATGAAGGTCATTCATCAGAGTGGAACGAGAAAAACTGCTGTTGCGCGTGCTACTTTGGTTGCAGGCGCCGGCGTTATTCGTATCAACAGTCAGTTGCTCTCTACTCTTCCGCAGAATATTTTCCGTGCTAAGATTGAGGAGCCTTTGCTTCTTGCTGGCGATGTTGCCAAGAAAGTTAATGTTAATATTTCAGTTAACGGCGGCGGTCCGAATAGCCAGGCAGAAGCTATCCGTCTTGCAATTGCTAAAGCGCTTGCAGTTTTTGATAAGAAATTACATGCGACGTATCTTGAGTACGATCGTGCGTTTACTGTTGCCGATGTTAGAAGAAAAGAAACGCACAAGCCAAATTGTCATGGAAAGGCTCGTGCAAAAAGGCAGAAATCCTATCGTTAGGGAGGTTCAAAAATGATAATACCTATTCGTTGTTGGAGTTGTGGAAAACCAATTGCTCACTTGTGGGAAGAGTATGAAGAGCGTTCCAAGAAGGGCGAGAGCAAGAAGGACGTCCTTGACGAGCTTGGTCTCGATCGTTATTGTTGTCGTGCAATGTTCCTTGGTCATATTGACTTGTTGGAAACTGCTGCACAATTCAAGAAGACATAATGCCAACGTTTGTTATTGAGCACTTAGAACCAAAAGTTTACAAGTGGTGTAAGTTCGAGTACGCTCATATTTCTAAATGGGTTGGCAAGCAGAATCTTTTTTTTACTAATACAAAAAGTGCTGCATTGAGAAAATTCGGCAAAATTGAGTCTCGAAGCGTAAAGCAGCTTCATTTGCATAAGGCTTGCATTCTTGATCCTGAAGCAAAGCAAACTCTAACTCCTGCAATCGCCAAAAAGTTTGATTTTTTCATTTTCGGCGGCATTCTTGGTGATGATCCTCCGAAAGAAAGGACTAAGGAAGCTCTTACCAAGCATTTGCCATACCCTACTTACAATCTTGGCAAGGCCCAGATGAGTACTGATACTGCTGTTATTGTAACAAAGTTGATTATTGACGGCAAGAAATTGTCAGACCTAAAATTCCAGCAAGGCATAGAGATTAAAATCAACGCTCACGAGGAAGTTCATCT
>CAZXKS010000004.1:1929-9812 GCA_964641265.1 uncultured Methanosarcinales archaeon
AGGTATTTTGTTGTTATGAAGCTGATTCCTCTGCTGCTGAGTGCTTGGATTTCTGCTTTTGCTTTCATCGTTTTCATTAGTTTGAATTGTCGTTGCCAGGATTTATTGTCTTTGAACCATTCATAATTCTGCAATTGTTCCAATCTCTTCAAGTCTACATCTTTGAATGCAATCAAGTGTTTCCTCAAGCCATACGTTTCAATATCATCTGCAGTAATTCCCAAGAAGCGCGCAGTGTTTAGCGTCATGCTTTCTGCCATGTGTGCCAGATTGATAGAACCAAATTTCAAGACCGAGTAAATGTAGAATCCCCACGGGTCGAAATCAGCGAGAACGTAAATTGGAAGTTTGTGTTCAATGGACAACCGTTGCAATAGTCTTCTGATTCCCCTCGTTGTCTGGCCTTGTGAGGTGACGATAAGGCAGTTGTGCTTGTCCCAAAACTTGTCTTCGTGCAGTCTTTCCCAGACGGCTTGCTTTTCCATGTAAATCACGTAATCTGCCTTGACTTTCTTGAATTTAATCTCCTCAACATTAGAAGGAATACTCCATCCGCCTGATCCCATTCTGCTCCAGTCCAGTTCGTCTCCTTTGTCTTCAATTACAACATGTCCAGCGACAGAACCCATCTTATTGGCATTAATATTCAATTGTTCACGCGAGTTTCCCGTCAATAATTCCAGATCCTCAATTGCGTCATCGCTTTCCGGCTGGTCGTCAACAATGTTTACTTTAGTGTTAGGAATTGTTCTTTTGACCATGTAGAACACGTCTCTGAGTGATGCGTGCTTTCCCAATTCCAATAATTCCTTGCTTACTGCCGCAACTTCAAGTGTTTGTAAGAACTTTTTGGCGTGTGCTACGTTGAAGAAGTTTCTTTCTGACATTTTGTCTCCAAGCTGCAATGTTTCTGTTTTTTTGTTGAAGGTTATATTAGAAAGAGCCCTGATCGGCACTGTCATTACTGGTGCTTTGCTTGCTAGGACGTCCTTTACAAGTTCTTTTCCCAATTCTTCTATTGCTTCTTTTGGTTTTTTATTCATCTTCAAATCCACCTAACTTGACTTGTTCTTCTTTGTCTTTCTTTTCTTTTACTTCCACTTTGTGCGTTTCCTTGTGCGCAGCAATATACTCTTTATTCTTTGCAAGCATTTTTTTCATTGCTTCCGCGATTTTTTCTTTTCCTACACCACTTAATCTTGCTAATGCATCTGCTACTTCTGGTATGTAATTTTCGAATATGTTCATTCTTTCCTGTTGATCCGACACTCTTTTTTTCTTGTTGACATAGCTTCCTAGTTTTCTTCCTGCTTCTTGCAGTGCGAGCTTCATTTCTTTTATTATCTCAGGATAATGCGCAATCGCTTCCTTCGCTTCAGATGTGAATGGTGGCCATACAGAAACCAATGAAATCACCAATGTCAATGGCCCTACTGGTATTGCTCCTTGGCTCTGACTCAATCCATAAGGTCTCCAGTTTGTTTGTACGACTGCTTTTGTGCTTGAGCATGATCCTTGTTGATACAATAATGGAACTCTATTCGCAAATCTTAATAGCCTTACTGGCTCTTCTGCTGATTGTGCTCCGCCGTAAGCCAGTGCTACTTCTACAACAAACGGTATTCCTCTGTATACGTCTGGTGATCTTGATACTGCTGTGTAAAATTCTGCAGCTACTTCTTTTCGTAAGCCCTTTTCAAGCAAAACTTCCCCGATCGGTACTATGCAATCCGTGCTCGGCGCAATTATTTTTGTATTCTTGATGCCTTCAACCAGTTTCTCAACATGCGGCAGCTGTAATTCTCCTGGCTTCATTGTCGTAAACAATCCTGCTTTATCGCAGATTTCTTTTGCCGTGCCTGGTCCTACTCTTGAGAATTCTTGTGTTAGAAAGCTTTGGAGTGTTCTGCACTCTGTATTTTTGAGCATTTTCAGCATAATGCCTAATTCCACACCATAAGGGTGCGGCTTTATTTCTGTTGGTTCTTTTGGTAGTTTGTCTGTTGCTCTTGGGAATACGAGTTGTTCTGCTTTTGGATTCGTGTACACAATAGTCGCATGAGGGTTTGCTATTGCTGTCTGTTTCAAATAACTATCAACGCTTTGGTCTCCTTTCTGATAGCTGGCGTCAATATCAAGCTCAATTTTTACTCCATTTTCTTTTTTCCAGTTTATTTCTTCTTCTTTTATTATTTCCGGATTGTTTTTTTGCGTGTCAATGTGTAATTCGTAATAATGCGCGGGTTTTGTCGGTGCTATTCTGCTCCAGATTTTTGCAGGCCTTCCTGTCGTTAGTTGCGCATACAGTACTGCTGCAGAAATGCCTATTCCTTGTTGTCCTCTTGCTTGTTTCATCGTGTGGAACTTGCTTCCATAAAGTAGTTTTGCAAAGATGTTTGGAATCTGCTGCTTTACTATTCCTGGCCCATTATCCTCAACAGTTACCCTAAATCTATCATTTCCCATTTCAACAATTTGTATATTTATTTCTGGCAGTATTTTTGCTTCCTCGCAGGCGTCTAGAGAATTATCAACTGCTTCTTTTACAACAGTTAGCAATGCTTTTCTTTTGTTGTCAAATCCCAGCAAATGCCGATTTCTCTCAAAAAACTCAGCTACCGAAATTTCTTTTTGTTTCTTCGCTAGTTCTTCTGCAATTACTTTTGTCATATTTCTCTGTGTCTTCTTTCTCTTTTTCTTCTTTCAAGCCATCTGTATACGTGTGGGTGTGGGCTTCCTGACAACAAACTTTCTACTGCTCTTCTTGCATCTGTAATGGTTTCTGCCGATCCTATGATGCCTACCGTCTTGCCGTAAACGCATATCGTTGTTTTTGTTAGTTCTTCTATTACTCTTCTGCTTTTGCCGCCTTCGCCTATCACTCTTCCCCTTAGTCTTTCGAGGTCGTTTTGCGTTTTTGCGTAATCCTGTATTGATATTATTTCAAAGGCGTAATCTGATTTCAGCAGTTGTCTTGCAATTTCTGGGTTAAATCCTCTTCCTATTGCTCTGATTATTTCTCGCGCTAAGTAAAGTAGCAGCGCGTCTTTTCCTGTTATTTTTATTTCTCCTTCTTCGCTGTTTACTTGTAGCTTTGTTTTTGTTTCATGCTCGATGGCGCGTTTCGTTTCGCCTTTTTTGCCAATGAGCACTGCCACGCGTTCTTTGGGAATGCGCAGATCGTATACAAACTCCTCTTGTGGAGTGGAGGCCATATTATTGCGTCTCTAGCAGGGGTTTTTAAACATTGCTGTTTGACTAAATAAAAGCATATAAAGGGGAATTTTTGATTGGTGCTATAAGGGGTGTTTGATGCAAGAAGCAAAAAATCTCGTGAACACGGGTACTTTTGGCTGTGTTTTGGAAGAGCGCGAACTTACCGAAGACGAGAAGACCGTATTATTGCATTTCTTTACCAACACTGATAAGAATATTTATGCAGCAGCCGACGCAATGCCGAATTCTTTGTGGGCTTTGCTTGAAGGTGGCTATAGCCGTAGTCAGCTTTCCATGCGTATGCGTTTTTTGGGTATTTTTGATGAAATGCAGGAGGAGTTTAAAGCCGGGAAATTAGTCAAGGAGGAAATTGTTACGGTGAAGGATTTTGCTGATAAGATTCGTTCTGGCGGCAGTTTGAACTTGTCTTTTTTCTTGAGCAAGGCTGAGCAGTTTATGCGAAAATGGGCCGTTCAGTATGGTCATGATTCTTTGAAAGACTCTGACGTTGTTCGTTTTGCTATTGAGAACGTGACTCAGTTTGCGACTGCTCCTATTGAAGAAGCAAGGCTTGGCGCTTATCAGGAGAAATCCACTAGATACATCAACATTTCAAATGAGTTTTTGGTCGTTCCTACTGATTTGAAAGAGTTTGAAGGTGAGATTCGTTCTTGGAATCGTTTGTTGATGGCTAATTATGATGAATCAAAGCTTATTGTTAATAGTTTTATTGCTAAACGGTTGAACAGGGCCGAATTTAAGTCCGAGGCTGCTTTTGAGCGTACTGTTGCTGCAAAGACTTTTGACATTGTTAGGTATTTTCTTCCAGCTACTTCGTTGACTTCTGTGGGTGTTGTCTGGCCCACAAGAGAAGCAGAGCGTCATATTTCTCGTTTAATGAGTGATTCGCGCGAGGAAATTCGTTCTATCGGAAAATCATTGCTCGAGGAAGGCAAGAAAGTTTCACCGGGCTTGTTGAGTCATGTTGTTGTGAATGAGTATCAGCAGAAGAGAAAGTCTGCTGTTTGTGAAATCCATAAGTCTGTGAGCGTAAACAGGCGTTTGCCTGAAGCGGGCAGGTCGTCTGATGCTGTTAAGTTGATTTCAATCTCGCCCGATATTGAGGCTCACATCGCAGCCGCCATTTTGTTCGAGCATAGCCATCATGTGCACAGTTATGGTGATTATTTGCAGCATTGTTTGCGGGATAAGTCTTTTACCGAGCATGTTCTAAAGCATTATCTTGAAACGCGTGGGAAATTTGATGCAGTCCCGATTTCATCTGAGGTTGGCAACATCCTGTTCGAGGTTACTGTTGATCTTGGCGCGTATCGCGATATTAAGCGTCACAGGAGGAATTTGTTCTTGTGCGCGCCTTTCACTGCTTTGAATGGTTTTGAATATCCTGAGTATGTGGCTGGTGAACCCGAGCTTGCTGAAATTAAGAAGAGGGTTGATTTTTGTGCGCAGAAGACTGCTGAACTGCATGATAAAGTGAAGGCTAAACATCCTGATTTGGCTTGTTATATTGTTATGTTTGCGAACAAGCAGAAGATGCTTTGGCAGATGGATCCTCGACAGTTGGCTTATGTTGTTGAGTTGCGTACTACTCCTGCTGGTCATTATTCTTATCGTACTATTTGTCAGCAGATGTTCAAGCTTGTTGAGCCACACTTGCCGATTTTGAGCAAATATATTCGTGTTGATATGAGTAGTGGTGAAGAGGGAAGGAAAAAACAGGAAGAGCGTACTGTGGAAAAATTGCAGGCCTTAGGATCTGATTTGAAGAGGGTGTCATAATGGAGAATCTAAAAAGAAGTGATGTGGAAGTATACAATGCCATGCTTAAGGAGCTTGAGCGCCAGCGTAATGTAGTTGAGCTTATAGCTTCTGAGAACATTGTTAGCCGGGCTGTTCTCGAAGCTACTGGCAGCTGGCTTACCAACAAGTACAGTGAGGGTTTTCCTGGCAAGCGTTATTATGGTGGCAATGATTTTATTGACGTTACTGAATCTTTAGCAATAGAAAGGGCAAAGAAATTGTTTGGCGCAGAAAACGTCAACGTCCAGCCTCATTCTGGCAGTCAGGCGAATATGGCTGCTTACATGGCAATCCTGAACCCTGGCGATACTATTCTTGGCATGGATCTCGCGCATGGGGGTCATCTAACTCATGGTAGTCCTGTTAATTTTTCTGGTCGTCTTTACAAGTTTATTTCTTATGGTGTTGAAAAGGATACTGAGCGTGTTAGCATGGACAACGTTCGCCAATTGGCTTTGCATCATAAGCCAAAATTAATTCTGGCAGGTTTCTCGGCTTATCCGCGTCATCTTGATTTCAGGGAATTCAGGAAAATTGCTGACGAAGTAAACGCTTATTTTATGGTTGACATGGCTCATGTTGCTGGTCTTGTTGCAGCTAAATTATATCCAGACCCAGTCCCTTATGCTGATATCGTCACTACAACCACTCATAAAACTTTGCGCGGTCCTCGTGGCGCGATTATTTTGTCCAAAATTCAGGACCGTTTTAATCCTAATGATAAGAAAAACTTGGCTCAAAAGATAGATTCTGCTGTTTTTCCTGGAATGCAGGGTGGCCCTTTGGATCATGTTATTGCTGCCAAGGCTGTTTCTTTTAAGGAAGCTTTGGAGCCTTCTTTTGTTGGCTATCAGCGTCAAGTGCTTAAGAACGCTCAAGCTCTTGCCGCCACGCTGAATGATAATGGTTTTCGTTTAATTTCTGGTGGTACTGATAATCATTTGATGCTTGTTGACGTTACAACAAAAAATACTACTGGCAAGATTGCCGAGCATGCTTTGGATGAAGCCGGCATTTGTTGCAATAAGAATATGATTCCTTTTGATCAGCGCTCTCCTTTTGATCCGTCTGGAATCCGCTTAGGCACTCCTGCTACCACAACGCGTGGCATGAAAGAGTCTGAGATGGAGCAGATTGGCGTGTGGATTACTGATGTTCTGAAGAATCCTGCTGACAAGCATGTGATTGAGCGTGTTAAGAAAGAAGTTTTCAAGCTTTGTTCTTCTTTCCCGATTTATCAGGGGCTTTGATTTTCTTTAGTACTTCTTCCTCTTCTGCTTTGACGCCCCATTTTTTGAATAATACACAAATGTTGTGCACGTCTCTTTTCAAAAATTCTTCCGCATTTGAGTTTTCTAGTGGTGTTGATTGTGACATGTCAATAAATACAGGTTTCTCATCGTAATTTAGTATGTTGAACCCGCTCAAGTCTGCGTGTACAATTCCTGCTTTGTATAATTTTCTCATCTGTTCCACAATTTCGTCAAAGAATTCTTTTGGTTTTTTTGGCGGTGCATCTTTTATTTTTTGTGCAGCCATCTCGTCTCCGATGAATTCCATGATGAGTATGTTTTTAAATACAGTATAGGGTGTTGGTACTCTTACTTCTGCTTCTCTTGCTTTTAGCAAATTCCTGTATTCTCTGTGCGCCCATGAAAAGATTACTTCTCTTCTATTGTTTTTCAAGCCTGCATATCTTGGGTCTGCTTTGATGTAATCATACATTCTGTTGAAATCGCATGTTTGTAGCCTGTAAATCTTGACTATTCTTATTTCGTCATCTTTTTTTGCTGTGAAAATGTTGGCTTCTTTGCCTACGCTTATTGGGCCGTGTAAGCCGTCTATGTATCCTTGGGTTATTAGTTTAAACAAGTTTTTCTCAGTGAATAAGTCAAATACATCTTTTAGCGTTTTGTATTCTTCCTTTTGTACTGTTCCCATTCGTGGCATATGTTAATTTAGAAATAGTTGTCTTATAAACCCTTGTGCTCTTTGAACCATTTTACGAAGTGCTTTACACCTTCTTCTATCGGCGTTGTTGGTTGCCAGTTGAGTAATTTTTTTATTTTGTTCGTGTCTGCGTATGTTATTGGTACTTCTCCTGTCGGCAATGGTGCTCTTTTCATTTTTGCTTTTTTTCCTAGTTCTTTTTCCAATAATGCAACAAGTTTTGTTACTGGCACTGGTGTGTTGTTTCCTATGTTGATTATCTCAAATTTGCTTTTGTTTTCAAAATCTAGTGCTCGTAAGGTTCCTTCTACTATGTCTGCAACAAATGTCCAGTCTCTTTTGATTTCGTCTCCTGTTCCGTATAGTGTTATTTCTTTTCCGTTTACAATATCGTCTGCAAATTTGTATATTGCCATGTCTGGTCTGTTTCGTGGTCCGTATACTGTGAAATATCTTAAGCAGGTGACGCTTAAATCACAAAGGTAGCTGTAATTGTAGCAATAAATTTCGCATGCTTTTTTTGATGCGGCATATGGAGAAAGTGGTCTGTCAGTATTATCATCTTCATTGAACGGTATTTTGTTTGCAGCTCCATATACTGAAGATGAACTCGCGCATACAAAGTTCTTGATTCCAAATTCTTTTGCTAATTCCAATAAATTGATTGTTCCTGAAACGTTTGCTTCTCTGTATGCTAACGGATTTTGAATGCTTGGCCTTACTCCTGCTCTTGCCGCAAGATGCAATATTTTGTCAATTTTGAATTTTTTGAACAATGTTGCAATCTGGTCTTTATGTTCTAAATCAAGTACATAAAAATGAAAGTTTGGATTGTTGAAATTATGCATTACGTTCTTTATCTTTATTTTCGGGTCATAATAATCGTTCAAATTATC
>CAZXKS010000004.1:9912-21207 GCA_964641265.1 uncultured Methanosarcinales archaeon
CTTTGTATTTCTGCCACTTGTTCTACCCTTGGTGTTCCGCGCGTTTCCCAGTAAATTCGGATTATTTCTTCTTCGTTTAAAACAGGATAGCGCTTTACTAATGTTTTTGCAAAGGCTTCAGCTTTCACCTGCATGCTATCTGCAAGCGTTCCATCCCAGTCAAAACCTATTGCTTTTATGTGAGAAGTCATTCTAGAATCCGGCTTTTTCGAGCAGTTTCTTTTGATTTTCAGGTCGTGCAAGATGGTTCAACCATGCCTGCGTATATGGGCGCACTTCTCTTTCTTGCCTGTGTTTTGTCAAGCCTTGTTTGCCTGGAATATAGCATAAAGTTTCCAATTTTCCACTTGCGCCCAACTGTGCACCAAATGGAATTATCGCAAGTCCTTCTACTTCTGGCTTGCCATCAAACATTTTTGGAGTTGTAATTCTTCCAAAGGCTTCCAAAATTTGGGAAAGATTTTGGCCTTGTGCAACTGCTGCAAAGTTTACTTGTCCTGTTTCGCGCTCATCAACCATGTATGCGAAAGCACTTGGTTCGAGTGCGCTGGCATCTATGCCTAGTTCTCCTAAAATCTCTTTTTTCAGCGCTCTTATCATAGGATCAGCATCTTCACGCACATATTTGCCATCGATGTTTCCTGCAGAAATGCCTGCGTGGATAGCGCCGCCACCCAGCACTTTTTCTCCCTTAATTTGCGCGACTAAAGCGTATCCGCCATCAACTTTTACAGGGCATACAACAGACACGTTTGCCATATCAGGACTGAGCTGAGGAACCATGTCCAGCGTGGCTGTTCCTTTTTTCATCACATCACGCATTGCTTCACCAATAAGATAACGTGTTGGCGCAATTGTTGCTATTACAACAGCACCATCGCTTGTTTCTTCAACTTCTATTTTTGGGAATGAACTCATAAGTCCGTTATTGGGTTTCTGAAGATATGCCTTTTCCACATACATATCGCGCACTAGGGGGTGGATGTCACCACTTTCGTGCGTTCGCTCTTCAGCTATTTTTACTAATCTTGTTTCCTTTATGTTTTCTATTCCTATTTTTGCCATATCCTTCAAGCCATATTTCTTCTATATAAACCTTTCGCTTGTAACCACTCTTAAATGACGAATCAATACACGTATCACAAAATATTTAAACTCCGTTATCCTATAAAATCTTCAGTTAGAAAGGTCATATTCACGGCCCTTCACGAGAGTACCCAACAGAGCTGTCGGCTTTGCCAAGCAATGACTCTTGGGGGTTAGTGTTTAGGGCTACAAGACCTTTTTAAAATCAAAAATAAAATTCGAACCGAAATCCGAACAAGCATTATTAATGCTCACAAAATCATCAAAATGAAGCAAAAAACAAGTCAAATTCAGCTACAATCTGCTTAATAAGCTAGATTTAGTCTGTAATGGCTTAGCTTGTTCTTTTTCGGCCGTATAGGGGGAAATCAAAATGGGAAAAATCAGTCCAGTATCATCAAAATACATTGTTAATGCCACTATCGAGGTCGAGGGTGTTGTTGACCGTCCAGACGTTATTGGTGCTATCTTTGGCCAAACAGAAGGCCTTTTAGGCGAGGACCTTGAGCTTAGAGAGCTTCAGCGCTCTGGAAGAATTGGTCGTATAGAAGTCAACATTGACACTAAGGGTGGCAAGAGCCTAGGCCAGATAATAATTCCAAGTTCTTTGGACAAGGCAGAAACTGCTATTGTTGGTGCTGCTTTGGAAGTCATCCAACGTATTGGTCCTTGTAATGCTAAAGTCAAGGTTCAGAACATCGAGGACGTTAGAATTAGCAAGCGCAGTTTTGTTATTGAGCGTGCCAAGCAGTTGCTCAAACAACTCATGGACCAAGTCATGCCTGACTCACAAGAATTAGCAGACGAAGTTGCTTATTCTGTGCGTATTATGGAAGTAACAGAGTATGGTAAGGATCGTCTTCCAGCTGGTCCTTGTGTTGAGGAATCTGATGAAGTCCTTGTGGTTGAGGGCCGTGCTGACGTTATTAACTTGCTTAAGCATGGTTTCAAGAACGTGATTGCAATGAACGGTACTTCTGTTCCTCAAACCATCATTGAGTTAAGCCATAGAAAGGACTTAGTTGCCTTTGTAGATGGTGATCGTGGTGGAAACCTTATCATTAGGGATTTGTTGAACGTTGCAGAGGTTGATTTCGTCACTCGTGCACCTGACGGAAAGGAGGTTGAAGAGCTTGCCAAGAAGGAAATCCATAAGGCTTTGCGTAGCAGGATAACTGCAGAGCAGGCCAAGTTGGAGCTCGGAAGCGTCGATACTTCTCAGTCAATCAGGAAGCCTATGCTTTCTCGGCCTTTGCCACCTCATCCTGTTGCGCCTGTGGTACGTCCTGTTCCTGCCGCGCGTTCAAAACCAATTTTGCGTGATGATGAGCGCAAGCGCTTGGGCGAGATGCTTGAGGGCCTTATTGGCACTCGTGGCGCTTATGTGCTGGACGAGAAGCTGAACGTTCTTGGCAAGGTTCCTTTTACCGAGCTTAATAGCACGTTGAAATCTCTGAACACAGGTGTCTACGCTGTTGTGTTTGATGGTGTTGTTGAGCCTCAGCTTGTTGAGATTGCTGAGAAGAGCACAATCAAGCACATCATTGCCATGGACACTAAGGTTGATCCTGCTGAAAGCAGGTTAAATATCGTTACAGCTGCAATGTTGTAATTACCTTTTTATACTTCTTTCTTTGTTTACCATCCAAAAGATGGTGTACGAGATAATTCTTGGACGTGAACAGGCAGATATAGAAAAATTTGGCACTGCAGGCACTGTGCTTCTCGGCAAGCATTATGTTAAGATGGGCGCTGTTACTGCTCTTTCCCAGCCTGTTTATCTTGATCTTAACAAAGCCCATGTCGCTTTTGTTTGTGGTAAGAGAGGCAGCGGAAAATCCTATAGTTTGGGCGTTATTGCAGAAGGCATTTCCATGCTTCCTGAAAATTATCGTAATCGTCTTTCTGTTATTCTGCTGGATACTATGGGCATTTATTGGACGATGAAATTTCCCAATCATAAGGATGAGGCTTTGTTGAAGGAGTGGGGTTTGGAAGGCAAAGCTATCGATGTTAAAATCTATACTCCTTTTGGTTTTTTTAAAAAATGGAAAGAGGAGGGCATTCCTACTGATGTTCCTTTTGCTTTAAATCCTGCTGAGCTTTCTCCTGAGGATTGGAATTTGACTTTTGAAATTGGAAGCACTGATCCTGTGGCCGTTTTTATCGAGCGCATTATTATTCAGCTTAAAAAATTAGAGAGGCAATATGATATTCCTGACATTATTAGGGCAATTGATGATGACCAGACAGAAGAGTTGCGTGTGAAGCAGGCTGCTAAGAATCGTTTTTTGGCTGTTGAGGATTGGGGTTTGTTTTCTCCTGATGCTACTCCAGTTAAAGATTTGGCCGCTTCGGGTCAAGTTACTATTTTGGATCTTAGCCCGTATGCCATTATGCCTAATGGTTGGCGTATTAAGCATTTGGTTGTTGGTATTGTTTGTTCTAAGCTTTTTATTGAGCGTATGAAAGCAAGAAAGGACGAGGAGTATGCTTCTGTTCATGAGGCCATTCATTATATTCTTGAAGATCACGATGAACCAAAAGAATCTCAGATGCCAATCTGTTGGCTTATGATTGATGAGGCTCATGAATTTTTGCCGAATGTTGGCAAAACTGCGAGTTCTGATGCGCTTATAACTCTTTTAAGAGAGGGTCGTCAGCCTGGTATTGCGATGGTCATGGCTACTCAACAGCCTGGCAAGATTCATACTGATGCCATGACTCAGTCTGATATTATTCTATCACATAGGTTGACTGCAAAAGTGGATACGGATGCTTTGGGCGCTCTTTTGCAAAGTTATTTGAGGGTTGGTCTTGATAAGGAGCTTTCTAATCTTCCGCGTGTTGCAGGTGCTTGCATTGCAGTGGATGATGTTAATGAGCGTATGTATCCAATGCGTATAAGGCCTCGTTTTAGCTGGCATGGTGGTGGCGCTCCTGGAATTATTGTTGAGAAAAAAGAGGCTTTTAAATTTTAAAAAAAGTAAAAAAATTAATCGCAGGGGGCGTCAAAGTCTGTTGCTTTAAACCCATTGAATAGCGGATCGTTCCACTGGTGTCTTACTATATTGCCGCTTTTTTCTTCTTCGATTTTTAGTGGCAATCCATAGCTATCATCTACCCACATTCTAACTTCTGTTCCATCTGCCTTGTTGAATTTGATGAAGGTCACGCTTCTCTGGTTGAACGTCTGTGGGCCGACTATTGTGGTGCCTGCTGGGATTTCTTTGACCCAGTCAATTGGAGTTTTAGGCAGACTGATGGCTGAAGCATCCACGTCAAATTTCTTGCCAGTGTTGTCTACGTTGTGGCTTCTGCACCTGCTTAATTCTTCACAGCACGCGACACCTAGGTCTATGTAGATTGTGTCGTAATAGTCTTCTCGGACGTAGTAGCTTTCTTCATACTTATTTATTTTTGTCTTGCTTATTTGTCCGCTTTCTATTTGGTAGAAGTATGTATCAAGGAAGAGGTTATTGGTTAGCGTTCCGCCATAGAGTCCTCTGAAGCTTTTGACTTTGTCAACGTGGCGTTTGAGCAAGTCTCTTAGTTGTGGGCTCATTTCCTGTGTTGTCACAACTGGCGCTGGAGCCGGAGGTGTTGTTTCCTGTCTTTCTGATGGCAAAGGCTTTGTTGGTATTATTCTGCCAACTTCTTCTACTTTTTCAGGAGTTGGTGTTACTGCCGGAGCCGGTTCTGCTGCCGGTGGTACTTCCACTGTCGGTTTTTCAGCTGGCGCTTGTGGTGCAGGCGCGCACGCTGCAAGTATCAGTACTAATATTATTCCTAAAATCATTTTTGTTTGCATTTTTATCCCCCTATGTTATTTCTTTTGGGCGCGGGTATAATTGTTCTTCTGGAGCTCCCCGCACCATTGAAATCATGCTTGCTACGAACATTATTGTGAATACTATGCCAAATGCGAATGCCCATGTTTTTGAGAATTGTGGTATATACAGCACGCTTACCAGGAATCCGATCATGCTTGTTACTAGAAAACCGCTTCTGAGTGGTGCTATTTTTGCCATTTTAATCGTCTACATCTCAGGAGTTTATATATTTTTCTGATGTCGGAAATTCACTCTATCTAATATCAATTCTAGTGGATTTCCGAGCACAGTCGGAAATCATAGATTTCCGATGGAAAACAATTTTTCAATTAATTTCATTGCCGTTTTTCGGTTTTTTGGAAATGCTGCCAGTGAGAGCTTTATATGAAAACAGTTTCCGCTGTCCGTGAGCCATGCTTGTCTTTCTTTTATCCATTGGTCTTTGTCTATTCTTATGAAAAAATCCAGTTCTTGGTCTAATCTGCTTTCAGCTTGTGACACAAGTAGTCTTTTTTGTTCCTCTGTTAGCTTCTCCAGTAGAAATTCCAAGAAATCATTTGTGTGTGATTCTTTTGTTAGAATTATTGTGAATATTTTTATTGTTCTTTGGTCGAAGCCCTCTGCATTCCGTGCTTGTATTTTTATTTTGGCTTCTTCAATGTTGAATGTCACAAGTGCTTTTATTCCTTCGCGTACTGTCTCGATGTCTTCTTCTGGCTTGGCAAATGCCGTTAGTGTTACTCTGTGTACCAATCTCATTTTCTATTCAAATGGTTAGATTTATAAAAAGCTTGATGTTTTGCATTCGCATGAAGCATACTTGGATCGTGTCTTGTTTTTTGCTCATTTTGTTTTTTGCCGCTCAGCTTATTGGTTTAATCATTACCCAGGCATATA
Source organism: uncultured Methanosarcinales archaeon (assembly GCA_964641265.1). GTDB lineage: Archaea > Nanobdellota > Nanobdellia > Woesearchaeales > ARS49 > CABMGU01. The sequence goes on from CAZXKS010000004.1 coordinate 15,729, forward strand.
TTGATTTCAAAGCTACTGCTGAGACTGGCGAACTGACTTGGAAAGAGCTTCCTTCTATTGCAGGTTTGAAGATTGAGCGTCCTGATGTTGAGCCGCAGTTGAGCATTTGGTACATTATTGGTGCAGTTCTTGTTGGCACTCTTCTTATTCTGCTTATTATTAAGCTTGGCAAAATGCTGTTGTGGAAGTTGTGGTTTTATTTTGCTGTTGTTCTTTGTCTTCAGATCGCAATAGCTGCTTTTGTTCCTGCCGCGTATTCTTTTGTTCTTGCTCTCGGTCTTGGCTGGTTTAAGGTTTTCAGGCCTAATCTTTACATTCATAATTTGACTGAGCTTTTTGTTTATGGCGGTCTTGCTGTTATTTTTGTTCCTATCCTGAATGTTTTGTATTCTTTTATTTTGTTGCTTGTCCTTTCGTTGTATGATATGTATGCTGTTTGGCATAGCAAGCATATGATTAAGATGGCTAAATTTCAGACTCAGAGTGGTATTTTTGCTGGTTTATTGCTGCCCTACAGTGCCCCTGGTAGAGGGGTTAAGAGGAAAGTTCGTACTGCTGTGCTTGGTGGCGGGGATATTGGTTTTCCTTTGATTTTTGCTGGCACTGTTTTGGCTGCTTCTGGTTTTGTGCCTGCAGTTATCGTTGCTGTTGGTGCGACTTTAGCTTTGTTAGTGTTGCTCTTGTTTAGCCAGAAGGATCGTTTTTACCCAGCTATGCCTTTTCTCACTATAGGTTGCGCTTTAGGCTATGTTGCTACTTTTCTTTTATGAACTTGGCAAGTGCTTTTTGTTCGGAAAGTGCTGAGTAAGCGTATAGGTTTACGGTTTGGTTTTCTTCTGCAATGATTACTTGTGTTTTTGTTTTTTTATGCAGTTCTCTGGCCTTGTCCAATGTCGCGTTTGTTAGTATTGCCAGTTTTGGTTTTAGTTTTTTGATTATTTTTTCTGATTGTTCGTGTGGTAATATGAGAACGTCCGCTTTGTATTCCTTGATTTCTTTTGTTTCAATTTTTCCTGTGATGTGTGCTATCGTGCAGTCTGACAACTGGTATATTGTTCCTGATTTTTTATTGTGAGTCTTGCTTGCTTTATCATCTGCTTTGATGAGCACTGTGTCGCCCAAGAATTGTATTTTTGGCGCCATATTTTCATTTAAGCATCTACCGTATAAAATGATTTGTTGTCTCAAGTAGTGAGGAAAACATTTAAAAAGGGTCAAAACACGTTATTCTCGGGCGGACTAGGCAGGGAGATTAGCCCTCTCCTGTTACCGTTAACGGGCTTCAAACGGTGCTGAAGTTCGAGAAGCAGCTCATATCCTGTGTGAGAGTCTTGTGCTGGACGTTGACGTTCTGTCCGGCAGGATTGTGGCTGCAGGAACCGCGCCAGGGTCGGAAGACAGCAACGCTCACTGTAGTTCTCAATGCTTGTCGGGTTGCGGAACCGAGGAAGGCATAAGGTCAAACTTTCGCACAGTTATGTGCTCATTCTTGGACGCGTCCGCCTACTTTTTTCAAAAACCATTTAAAGTTGCCCTCGTTCTACTCATGCATGCCTCCACCTACAGTACAGGAATTGATTGATGCTATCACACGGCATGCTCCGCGATTAAATCCACGCATTGTCAGAGCAGATCCTGTTCCAGGCAAGGACTATATCAACTATATTGTTGACTGCGGAAATAATATCAAATTCAATTTTGGAGCAAATCTCAATTTTTTTCGCGGTAAAGTTCTGGTGGATTCGCTTAAACATGTTCCATTGCTTGGTCCAAAGGATGTTGACAAATTTGTCGAAAAGTGCCTATCTTCTTTATCGCAGACCTTGGGCAAAGTGCCGCAGGTAAAGGATCTTGCGCTCCGATACCTTGGTCAGATGGAGCAGGTGCGGAAAACACGTGATGAAACCATGATTCAGTTGTATTATCCAAAATTTGAAGTATGGATTACTGCTAACAGGGCATATTTTATTGGCAGGAAGAGCATGCGTGTTATGCAAGCCGAACCTTTTTCAAATGAAGCCGAGTTGGAAAAAGCCTTTGGTGTTTTCAAAGCTTCTGCAGAAATGATAGATGAATTGGAAAAGTAATCATTTTACCAATATCGCCGGTTTTCCTGGCAGTGCTTGTTTCGCTTTTGCCTCCGGGCTTTCCTGTTCCTTAATAATCTCAACAGGGCAATTAAATTCCTGCTTTAAGAAAGCAATTGCATCTAGCAAATTTTGGTATTCGGCTTCTTGGTGTGAAACTTGTGCTGGCAGTTTTGAAGGATCTTTTATAACCTTCTGCACTAGCGGTGCTGCTTCTTGTGCGTGTTCCTTGAATTCTGCCATTATTGTTTTCATGATTTGTCCTTGATCTCTTGTTGTTGCTAAAACCTCTTTCAATTTCTTGAACAACTGCACTTTCCAGTCTTTTGCTACAAATAATGTTATCATTTGTGGCCTTTCAACTTTCGCAAGTTTCAGCACCTGTGAAACATCTTCAAGGACGTGTATCATTAGTTCTTCTGCTTGTTCTATTGCGGTATTTATTTTGTTTTCATCATGTTCTGGCCATTTTTCATTTACGATTAAGCTGGTCTTTCCGAGCTTGAACCATGTTTCCTCACAAAGGTGTGGTGCTAATGGTTGCAGCATCAAAGTCTGAGCTTCAATTATGTCATTGACCACTTCAGAATTCATTTTTCCTGCAGTTCTGCGTGCATACCATTTCAAATGTCTTTGTAGGTCGAAGAATCCTCTTGATATTGTTGTTCTGAACAGTGTTTCTTCCATTGCGTTTGTTGAATCTTTGATGGAAGAGTGCAGTTGGTGTTCCATCCATTTGTCGATTTCTTTCTTTTCTTGGCCATGTGCTCTTTCGTGATCCCTTGTGTAATTCTTTAGCGCAAACTCGTACCATTGTTCTAGTTTTGCTTTCATTGTTTCTGCCAAGTCAGGGTCCCAGTCTACATCGTTAACTTCTTCTCCTGTTGCCAGTATTGATATCCTCGTCACGTCTGGGCTGAATTCTTTTATCGCGTCTCTTAGTGTTGCAAATATTCCTTTGCTTTTGCTCATTTTTTGCTTTTGTATGCTCACATATCCATTTACTCCTATTCCTCTTGGCCAGCATTGTTCTGGGAATACTGCAGTGTGGTTGAAGATGTAGAATGCGAGGTGGTTTTGCACAAGATCTTTGCCTGAATTTCTGAAGTCTACTGGATACCAGTACGTAAACTCGTGCCTCATGTCTTCAAGCAGTTTCTTATCCACTCCAAGTTCGTCAATATTTCCAATACCTAAGAAAATATAATCGAATAGCTTGTCGTTTATCTTGCCCAATTTTATTTTTTTCAAATGGTGCACTATTGTATAGAACGCGTTGTATATCGTGCTGTCGCTTAAACTCTCTATTTTCCATTTTTTGTCCCAAGGCAGCGAAGTTCCTAGTCCGAGTTCTCTTGTGCACGCCCAGTCCTTCAGCCAATCAATTACATACTCGAATTGCGGTCTTATCTTCTCAGGGTACAACTTCATTTCCTGCAAACACTTCATTGCTTGTTGTTTCCATGCTCCATCGCCGTATCTTAGGAACCATTGGTCGTCTACAATCTTGACGTGGCATCTTGTCAAACATCTGCAAATTACTGGATTTATCAACTCGTAAATAATTACTGCTTTTTTCTCTGCTGTTAAGTCAGCTATTATCTCTGGTTTTGCTTGTTGTATTGTTTTGCCTGCATACTTTCCCGTATTCTCTTTCAATTTGCCTGTATGGAACTCTTTTTTGTATACTTCTGCTGTTGCTTCTTCCAACTTTGGATTTTTAGCATTATTTATTCCCATTTTTTGGCATATTTCTACTGCCGGGTGTTCTCCAAATCCTTCAACAGTTATCAGTGATATTGGCTTAATGTCTTTTCCTAATTCTTTTAGCGCTGCCCAGTCATATGGTGCGTGGCTTGGCACGCTCATTACTATTCCTGTTCCTGTTTCTGCTGTTACAAAGCTTGCAGCAAATACCGGTATTTTTTGTCCTGTTACCGGGTTTGTTACTTGTGTTCCAACTAGTTCTTTTCCTGTAATTTTTCTTATCTCAGTAATTTTGTGTTTCTGGTCTGCTAATTTGCGCATGCTTGCTTCTGTTATCATCCAGTGTTCTCCGTCAACATTTGCTTCAATGTACGTTATTTCTGGATTTACCCATATGTTCGTTACTCCAAATACAGTTTCAGGCCTGAATGTAGCGCATGGAAGTATGTGCCCGTCTGCTTTGAACTTTATTACTATCATTTCTTGTGGTGTTTCTCCTTCGCCTTCAGAACGTGAATGATCGCCTACCGGAACATTTTCTTTTGGACACCAGACGACCGGATGCTCGCCCTGCCCAACAAGTCCTTTTTTCTTTAGTGTGTTGAACTGCCATTTGATGAACTTGCTATATCTTGGATTCAAGTCTGTTGTGATGAAGCTTCTTCTCCAGTCTATGCTTAGCCCGTAATTGTTCAAGTCTTTTTCTGCTGCTTTTGAGAATGTTTTTATCCAGTGTATTGGTTCTTTGAATGCTGGTATTTCTTCATCCTTAAAACCCATTAACTTCAATGTCTGTATCTGCTTCTCTTCGTTTTCTGCTACTCTTTTCGCTGCAGTGTCTATGGGGCTTCCTGTGGCATGAAACGCAAACGGAAACAGAACATTATAGCCTCGCATTCTTTTATATCTTGCAAAAGCCTCAACTCGCATGTAGGTGTAAGTGTGCCCAATGTGCAGTAGTCCATTAACATATGGATACGGCGTCGTCAGCAAGAATTTCGGTTTGTTAGTATTTGCATCTGCTTCAAACACTTTTTGTGTCTTCCATTTCCTTTGCCATTTTCTTGCTATTTTGTGAAAGTCGAGTGGCATATCGTGCTTTTTAAGAGTTGTTCTTAAAAAGCTTACTGCCAAAAGTTATATATACCTTGTACGTAGGCAAAAATCATCAATGGCGAGGTAGCCAAGCGGCTAAGGCAGCAGGCTGCAACCCTGCGATTCATGGGTTCGAGTCCCATTCTCGCCTTTTTTTAAATTTTAATTAAACACAACTTTTATAAGCAAAAAACTGCTTATTCTTCTAAAATCATAAGGGGGATTGATATCATGGCAGGAATAAAATTCTTTCAGGAGCATGCAGATTGGGCTCCGGCTGTTTTGCGTATTTTTTTAGGAGTTGCATTTATCGTTGCAGCTCTGGACAAGATTATGAGTTTGCCGATGGCAAGGGAGATGTTTACAGGATTTTTCGGTGGCGCAGGTCCTGCGTTGCTTTATCTAGCAATCGCTATCGAGCTTTTGGGCGGTCTTGCCTTGTTGTTTAACTGGCACGCGGCTTGTGCAGCATTGCTATTGGCAGTTTTCATCTTGGTTGCTTTTGTGAAAACTTTCAAGCTTGGTGCAGCACCAAACTTCATTTCCATGTTGCGTGAAATTATGGTTATGAACACTGGCGGTGGCAACAC
>CAZXKS010000004.1:21307-28525 GCA_964641265.1 uncultured Methanosarcinales archaeon
TCGTCGATTTCTCATTATGAAGCTGTTAATTCATAGGGAGAAGCGTGAACTTGTTGATGGCAGGGAGTTCATAGTTGCCAAGGCCAAGCAATACTTTATTACAGATCTTTCCAAGGATGTTCATACTTTATATGGTGTTATTTCAAAGGCTGACTTATCAAAACCAAGCGGCTCAGTAATCAAGTCTGATTCTGGCAAGGAATTCATTGTTTTGGATGCTTCTTTTATTGATAAGTTTAAGCGTTTGCGCAAGTTGCCTCAAACAATTCCGCTCAAAGACATTGGTATTATCCTTGCTGAAACCGGTCTTAACAAGGATTCTGTTGTTGTTGATGGCGGTCTTGGCAGCGGTGCTTTGGCCGGCGCTTTGGCTCATGTTGCAAAGAGCGTTACTAGTTATGAAATCCGGGATGATTGTATTAAGATTGCTGAAGCTAATTTGAAACAGCTCGGAGTCAGCATTACCATCAAGAAAAAGAGCTTGTATGATGGCATTGACGAAAAGGATGTTGATGTGGTTACTGTTGATGTTCCTGAGCCGTGGAAGGTTGTTGCTCATGCCGCTAAGGCTTTGAAAGTTGGCGGTTTTCTAGTAAATTACTCCCCCAATACGACTCAGGTTCAGGAGTTTGTTAACGAGTTGCAAAAGCATGATTCTCTCATTCATTTGAAAACACTTGAGATTATCGAGCGGTTGTGGAAGGTCGAGGGCCGGATTGTGCACCCTAAAGGTACTGATATTGGCCACAGCGGCTTTATTTCATTTGTTAGAAAGGTTAAATCTTGAGTTTATTCTCTTCTCAAAAATACTTCTCGCAGGAAAGCCGATGCTCGCAACAAAAGTATTGAACTCCTTTTGCGAAAAACCATTCTTCCTTGCTTTATCCTGCATTATTCTCAAACGCTGGCCGAAAATACTGTAACAAGCAGCATGACCAGGATTTTCCTGAAAATGGAAAGTCTGGTCAAAAATCAATTTTCTGCTCAAACCAGTTTTCTTATGAGCCCATTCGATAAATTCAGGAAAAGTCTGCTTTTCCAAATTAAGGCGGACATCACTAATTGCACGCAAAAATCTGACCATACGCCACTGCATCACAACAAAAGCAACACCATCAACAAACTCATCAAAAGGAACGTACTTCTCAACTCCTCTCATCGCAGCGCGCTCAACAGCATTATGAGCGCCGCGCTGCAACATCCTTTCAAAAGTCCTGATGGACTCCAGTTCCCTGAAAAATGAAATGCCTTCAGTAATTGGAGTGTCAAGACTGGAAAAAAGAACTTCAACAAGCCGAGGCTTGCCAACAACACCAGCATAACTATTCAAAAAATTCACACAATGACCATATTCCTCGTGAATAAGTGTCTGCGCAACATCAGACAAAGAAGAACTCGGGCTTGCCTTAGCATCAGTAGTTGCGAAATACAAACAAAAAGGCCTCTTGGTCAAATTATTAAAAGGCTGCATTGCAGCACTAGGCAAAAAAGGAACCAAATAATCAGGAGTTTCAATAACCCTGACATCATATTTAGGCGTGATTTTCACCCACTCAGCATTAGCCAAAGGTTGCAAAGCTTTGCGAATGTTGGCAATAGTCTTAAGAAGCTTCTTTGTAGGCACTTTCTGGTGATTGTCCAAAGCCTTGTCAACAGCTTCAACGGTTGGCTTGCACTTGTAACGCTTGGCGAGACGAGTTATAACTCTCTTAAATAAAGAAAGCTCCTCATCGATCCAAGAAACAGCCAACCTTTCAATCTCTTCAGGAGTTTCTATGTAATCATAAAAGTCCTTCAGAATGCTGCGATAAATCCTTTTCCTTCCCAAACCAGTGGATTTTTTCTTTAAAATCGGATAAGTCTCCTTGAAATCGTTACGCTTCAAATGCACGCTTGAAGTATTCTTCTTCCAAACAGCTATTCTATTCTGAACAGCAGTCAAAGCATCCTTGGTTTCCTTCTTCCTGCACTTCTTCTTGATAACTTCAATAATGGCGTTTGCTCCATCACATTCCTGCGCAGTAAAAATCTGCAATTCAACAGGCCATTTCCTATTCCACAAATGCTCCTGAACACCCAAAAAATTCAAACATTGCTCTGCCAAAGACAAAATGTGCTTTTCATTAATGCCTTCAACAATCAAATGCGTGAAAAAAACGCCAAGAACACTGCCAGGAGGGTCCTGAGGTTCCTCAATCATCAACTCACGACGCATAGCGGCCAAGAATTTCTTTGCTACACTGTCCTTAGTTTTTTTGTCCAACTTATTGATACGTGTTAACGCCTGCTTGATATTCTTGTGAGAAGGAATCCACATCTGGCCAGCGTACTGCTTAAGCCCAGAACCAAAAGCACTGCTTGGAGACAACTCCTTCCAAAGCTCAAACACCTCTTTATCAATCATATGTCGCAAGACCACTACCTTTTTATAAAAATGTTTGCCTATTGCTTTCTATGCGTAAGCATCTTCGCCGAGAGGCACGTGTTATTGGTATTGATGATGGTCCTTTTTTCAAGTTTAGGAAGGGCACTGTTCTTGTTGTTGGCACTATTTATCGTGGCGGGGATTATATGGACGGCATTGTTTCTACAACTGCTGATGTTGATGGTTCTGACAGTACTGGAAAAATTGCTAAGATGATTAACAAGTCTAAGTTTAAGAGTCAGATTCGTTGTATTTTTTTGGACGGGATTGCTGTTGGTGGCTTTAATATTATTGATTTGCCTGAACTTCATAAATCGACAAAACTTCCAATTATTGCTGTTATTCGCAAGTATCCTGATATTCCTAAGATTCTTGAAACTTTGGAGAATTTGGGCATGGAAAAGAAGGTTAGATTAATCACGCAATTGCCTAAGCCTACAAAGGTTGGCAAAGTTTACATTCAATATGTTGGCTTGACTCTGGACCGCGCGACTGAGTTTCTTAAGTTGACCACGATTCATTCTTATATTCCTGAGCCTTTGCGTATTGCGCATATTATTGCTGCTGGTGTAATAAAAGGAGAAAGTAGGGGTCGTGCTTAACCGTAATACAACTTTCCAGCTTCTCTCTGTTCTCTATCCAGCCTGCTTTCTGGCTTGTTGATTCTTGGTCTGTTGCTTTCTTTGTCTCTTCTCATTGTTATCCTTAACTCTGTTAGGAATTTGTTCATTCCGTCTTCCATTGAGTATGGTCCTGCTACTTGTCCTTTTTTTGCCGGCTTTCCTTCAAACACGATTAGTTTGTCAGCCAAATAATCTATGAACAGCAGGTCGTGGTCCACAACTAGCACGCTTACTCCTCTTTGTTCTGCCACGTCTCTGATTACTTTGCTGAACACCAGTCTTTGCTCAATATCAAGATAAGCGCTGGGCTCGTCTAGCAAGTACAGGTCAGCAGGTTGTGACAAGCAATGTGCTATTGCTACTCTTTGTAGTTCTCCTCCTGACAAAGTGTTTAATGGTTTTAGCAGCAAGGTATCTATCTCTAGTGGTTTTATCAACTGATTTTGATATTTGCTTATTGCATCTTTCAGAACGTTCATGACTAGTTCGTCGCTTCTTCCTTCTAAATATTGTGGTTTGTAAGCAACTTTTATTTTCGTGTCAATTTCTCCCGAGTCTGGTTTTATTTCTCCTGCTAGTATTTTTACGAATGTTGTTTTTCCTATTCCGTTTTCTCCTAATATTCCAATAATCTGGTTTCTGCCGATGTTTCCTTCTTGCGACGACAAATGGAAGCTTCCTAGTTTTTTCTCAACTGCTCCCCATGCTGTTAGTGTTATTTTGCTGATTGGTTTTGGTGGGGGTCTTGATAAGAACTTGATTTGGTGGTCTCTGAACCTCATATTCTCGTCTCTGATGTATCCTTCTAGGTAGATGTTCATTCCGGTTCTTGTTGTTTTTGGCATGCTTACAATTCCATATGCGCCTTCTTTTCCGTACATTATGTGCAGTAGGTCTGTCATGTAATCTAGAATTATCAGGTCATGTTCTACTACCAGCACGGCAGTGTTTTCATTTGCCAATGATTTTATGAATTGTGCTACTCTGATTCTTTGTTTGATATCTAAATAAGAGCTTGGCTCGTCGAATATGTACAAATTTGCATTTCTTAAAACAGTTGCTGCTATTGCTACTCTTTGTAATTCGCCTCCTGATACCTGCGTAATATCTCTATCCAGTACATCTCTTAATTGTAATGCGTCTACTACTTCTTCAACTTTTTTTCTCTCATCAACTTTTTTCAACAATTCCCCAACTTTTCCTTTCATTGTTTGTGGGATTAATTCTACATGTTGTGGTTTGTATGCTACTTTTATTTTGCCGTCTCTTACTGCTTCGAAATAGATTTGTGCTTCTTGTCCTTTGAAAAATTTCACCAAATCAGTCCATTCTGCTTCTTTTTCTCCTCCTAAGTTTGGTTTCAGAACTCCTGCTAACATCTTTATGGCTGTTGATTTTCCTATTCCGTTTCTTCCTACTATGCCTACTACTTTTCCAAATATGGGTGTTGGCAGGGAATATAGGTGGAATCCGTTTCTTCCATATCTATGAATTGGATTCTCAAGTTGTTCTGGCAGGTTGATTATGTCAATCGCTCCAAACGGGCATCTGTTTGGGCATATTCCGCATCCAGTGCATAGCTTTTCATCTATTATTGGCTTTTTATCTCCTGTCGGTGCTGGAACTATGCAGTCTTGTCCTTCCATGTTTACCGGACACACGCGTGCACACAAATACCCGCCGCATCCTTGCGGGTTGCACCTGTCCTTTCTTACTATTGCTATTCGTGGCATATAGTTATTCTCGGAAGGTAGATTTTTAAAGGTTGCCTTTGGAGTTGCATATATGTCTGTTGAATCATACTTGCAGGGAAAGTTGAATGAGTTGGCAGGTGTGTGCATTAAAGTCAATAATCGTTCTGTTGACGTTCTTGAAGCATTGAAACATACTCCTCGTACTGGCAAGTCTTGTCGTATTGATGCATACAAATTAGGCTTGCCGAAGCGTTCCTTATTTGACCATTTGCCGTCGATGGCAGTCCAGGCAGACTTGTTTAAGAAATATGCAAAAACATCACTTTCTGATGATTTGTTAGCAGATTTGATCGCTTTCCACGATTGGCATGAGGTGATTATTGGTGATGTTCCCGAGTTCACTCCTAAGGAATTGGCCGGCAACCTTTACATGACTGCTGAGGAAAAGCAAAAACGCCAGGCAGCTGCCGACAAACTTATCTTGCAGAGTTTGAGCGGCAACACAAAAGAACAATATGTTGCCTTAGATGAACTGTTTCACAAGCCAGATCAGTTTTTCTTAATGGTTGATAAGACAGACCCGATTATTGCCATCTGGCGTTATCTTCACTTGTTTAAAGACCAAATAGACATTGAGAAGTTTTTGGATGCTATGACTCACTTTTTCACTAATCCTAAGGTTGTTCCTACTTGCTTTTCAGAAGATATCGCTTCCTTTATCAAGTTCCTGCAAAACAAAGATAATGCTCGTGCATATTTCAAAGAAGGTTTGAAAGCGTTTGCGAAATACAAAGGCGCCATTTCTCTGCAGGACATTCAATCAATTCTGGAAAAGCGAGAGATGCATTTTATTGAATAAAAGCCTCCAACGGGAGTTGCACCCGCGACCTTCGGTTCTTTCGCAAGTTACGAAACCGACGCTATAGCTACTAAGCTATGGAGGCGTTATAGATTTTTTAGTATTTCTTCTTTACTCTGCAATTTCTTCTGGCATTCCCTGCATACCGGGTGCATTTTTCCTTTTGCATCTTTTACATAGCTGCCTATTATCTTCTTGAGGAATGTTTCAGCCATTGTTTTCTTGCATATGTCGCATTTCATAAAATGATTTGTCCTCTATAGCGTATTTAAGGTTTGCGCGACATCGTGAGTGGTGAGAGAAGAGTAATTAACATGCTTGTCGAAGACAAGCATCTTATTAATTGCTTCTCGAACCCGAACGAAGAGCGCCTTTGATCAAACTTTCTTAAAGTTTGATACATAACTTTTTTAAATCCTTGCCTCCGCTTCGTCGTTATGGACAAGAAGAAGTGGATGGGGTTGTTTATCGCTTTTATCATGGTTTTCAGCATTTTTGGTTTTATTATTGATTTTGCTGTTCAACCAACTACGAAGAAACTAAAGTATGATGATTTCAAGTTCACGCTTGTTAACAACCAATACATTGCCAAAATCAATGGCAAAGAACACGTTTTTGTTTTCTTTCCAAAAGACTTAGAGTACATAACTGTTCTTGATGATGTTAAATCATTGTTGAGCCAGCCTGTTCTTACTGTTACTTATGATCCGGGCAGCGATATGGCTGGAAATCTTGCTGAGGCGCAGTATTATTTTGAGGTGCAGCTTGACAACAAGGTCATCGAGCGTGCTTTGACAAACAATGAGGGCACTAAGCTTTCTCAGAAGTCTTGTTCTGATGCATCCGAATCCCAGCCAGTTATCGAGTTGCGCAAGGGTGACGTCTCAAGCATCAAGGCAGAAAACAGTTGTATTATCGTTACAGCTCTGGATGCTTATGATCTTTATCAGAATACTGAGCGTATTATTTACACCGTGCTGGGTGTAATGTCATGAATGAAGAAACAAGAGAGGATGCAGATCCGGAAACTAAAAAGGCAACTAGTTATTTTATGTTGATTGGTGGAATTGTGTTGATAGCAATTCTGGCCGTTATTCTTTTTGGCTTGAAGGGTGAAGAGCCTTCCACCGGCCCAAAAACAGTCGAATACGATTATTTTACTTTTGAGGAAATAGGTGGCATGTGGCAGACAAACATTCAGCTTGACAGTCAGATGTACGAGGCTATTTTTCGTTTCAATCCTGAACAGGTTAAGGATGTCTATATCACTGGTGATTTTGCCGGATTTAGCAATAAACCAATTTACATTACTTTTGATCCTGATTCTGATGACGAACAATTCAAATATTTGGCTCTGGCTTCAAGCGAGTTAAGCCTGAATCTTATTCGTGCCTTGAATTTCTCTGTTATAGCAGCTTGCACGAAGAATATGAGCGATGCTTGTGTTGATCGTCCAGTTGTGACCTGCGCAGACGACAAAAACGTTATTTATCTTGTTGCAAAAGCCCCTACTCAAATCACTCTTAACAATCGTTGCGTAACTCTTAGTGGAGACGGCTTCGAATTGTTGAAAAGCGTTGATAGGGTTTTATTCCAGTGGTATAAGATTATGAAGTA
>CAZXKS010000004.1:28625-33766 GCA_964641265.1 uncultured Methanosarcinales archaeon
CATGATCTCGATTTATTGTTCAGAAAAGTTGGACGGTGTTGCAGCAGCGTCTATTGTTATGCGTCATGCTGTTCTGTCCAAGCTTCCAGTTCATTTTGGCGGTTTTTTGCACCCAGAATCATTGGATTTAGAGCTTGCTGAGATGGCTCGTGAAGAACAAAAACTTATTTTTGTTCTTGATATTAGTATTTCGCCAGATCATTTGCCTTTGTTGGATAAGGTGAACAAAAGAAACAAAATTGTTTATTGGAACACTCATGATTCTGAGAGCGTGGTTCCTCCTGCAAAACTTTTTGATCGTGCTATTGATAATCGTTGTTCTGCCGAATTGGCTCAGCTTCGTTTTTTGCCTAATGATATAATTGCTAAGAAGCTTGCAGAGTTGGCCCATGAAGTTAAGTTTTGGGAAATTCGCGACGAGCATGCTTCTAAACTGTCAGACTTGATTGCAGCGCAGTACAGCCCTGTAGAGGTGATCGATTCTTTGGCTCGTGGTGCTTTTTGGAATCCTCAGTTTGAGGAGTTTCATAAATCTTATTTTGAAAAAAAGCTTGCGGCTTTTGATGAGCTGGTAAAGTCTTTGATTGTTAAGTCTTATGTTAAATACCGTTTCGGTTTTGCTTTGTCTTCCTCAATTCTTAACACGGCTGATGCTTGCCAGAAAATTCTTGATAGCCATGCAGGCGTTGATGTTGCTGTTGTTCTTTACCGTGATGGTAGGATTGGTTTCAGGAGGCGTGATAATTGTGATGTTGACGTCAAGTCTCTTGCTGAGTTGTTCAATGGAGGAGGTCGTCCTTTTGCAGCTGGCGCCAAACTTAACTTTACTGTTACAAAGGAAAATTTCGAGGATATCCTGTTTCAGCTTGACGGTGCGTTTAAGAATTTCTTTGTTTCAGAAAAACCTTTAAATACACAGTAGGGGATGCTTGATTTATGATATTTACTTTCAGAGAATTGTTTGACGTCATAATAATGACTTTGGCTGTTGGCTATATCTTTATGGACTTGTTTCGTCGTCATCCGGTTGGTTTTGACAAGAATGCTTTTCTTTTTGCTTGTTTGGTCACTGCCCCTGCTTTAATCGCTCATGAGCTTGCTCACAAATTCATCGCTTTGTCTTTTGGCCTTCAGGCCACTTTTCATGCTGCCTATTTTTGGCTGATTCTTGGTATTGCTTTGAAAATGCTTCGTTTTGGTTTTATTTTCTTTGTTCCGGCTTATGTTAGTATTGGTTCTGCTCATGCAGCTCAAATTGCGCCTTTGGCCAGCGCCCTGGTAGCGTTCAGCGGTCCTTTTCTTAATCTTGCCTTGTTCTTTGTCTCCTGGCTGTTATTGAAACAGCAAAGATTGAAGAAGAACACTTTTATTTTCCTGCACGTCACAAAGCAGATTAATCTTTTCTTGTTCGTCTTCAACATGCTTCCAATTCCTTTCTTTGACGGAATGAAAGTTTATCAAGGATTATTCCAAGCATTCTTTTAGTGCAACACAATAAAGTTTTTAAACAACTCGGCACTTTCTAAATTGTGCACCAAACCAAGTTTATCGTAATTACTGGCGGAGTTCTTTCTGGCTTAGGCAAAGGCACCGCAACTGCTTCTATTGCCAGGCTTCTTAAGGATCATAATAAAATCGTGACAATCAAGTGTGATGGCTATCTTAATGTCGATCCTGGCACGATGAATCCGATAGAGCACGGCGAGGTCTTTGTTCTTGAGGATGGCGGCGAGGTTGATATGGACTTTGGCCATTACGAGCGTTTTCTTGGCATCACGTGCAAGTCAAATTGGAATCTTACTTCCGGCAAGGTTTTCAGCAGGGTTATTGCCAAAGAGCGTGAAGGGCATTATCTGGGCAAAACCCTTCAAATCTTTCCTCATATCACGGACGAGATTAAGAGTTGGTGGAAGGAAATTGTTGAAGCGGAAAAACCAGATATTATGACAATCGAGGTAGGAGGCACTGTTGGCGATATTGAGAATTCTTGGTTTGTGGAGGCTGCCAGGCAGTTGAAAAAGGCAGTTGGGCAGGACAACATCTTGTACATCCATCTGACTTATGTTCCTTTTTTGGACAGTGTTGGTGAGCCTAAAACAAAGCCTGCCCAGCGTGACATTGCTTTGTTAAGAGAAAAAGGTATTTCGCCAGACATCATAATTTGTAGGAGTCGAAACCAGCTTCCAGCAAAAATAAAGGAAAAAATCGCGTTGTTTTGTGACGTCGCAACCAACGATATCATCACCGGAGTGGATGTCGATAGCATTTATGAAATACCTTTGATGTTTAAGAAAGAGGGTCTGCTGGAGCGCATTAAGGGAAGACTTCATATGGATTTTAGCGAGGATCTTGGCGAATGGGAAAAGCTTGTGAATAATATCAAATCGCCAAAAAAAAGCGCAACGATAGCTGTTTGTGGAAAGTACACTGAACTTAAGGATAGTTATGCCAGTATTATCGAGGCGTTGACTCATGCCGGTGCGCATTGTAATGCCGGAATTAAATTGAAGTGGGTAGAAACAAGTGAAGTAGAGGATGGCAAATTGTCTGTAAATGACGCCCTTAGAGATGTTGATGGTGTTCTTATTCCTGGCGGTTTTGGCGCTAGAGGTGTTGAAGGTAAGATGAGCATAATAAACCACGCAAGAACGCATAATATTCCTTTTCTTGGCATCTGTTATGGCCTTCAGCTCGCAATTGTTGAATTTGCGCGCAATGTTTGCAATCTTAAGGGCGCGCATACAACGGAGATTGATGAAAAAACTCCTCATCCGGTGATTGATTATATTCCTGAGCAGCGTAATGTTAAATCTAAGGGTGGTACTATGCGTCTCGGCGCATGTAAGGCCATTTTACAAAAAGGCACGATTGTTCATAAGCTTTACAATGCCGATGTGGCCTGGGAAAGGCATAGGCATCGTTATGAAGTCAATCCTGCGTACCACGACATTTTGTTGAAGAATGGCATGGTCTTCTCCGGTTCTTCAGAAAACAAACGCTTAGTTGAATTTATAGAGCTTCCAAGTCATCCTTTTTTTGTTGCTACCCAAGCTCATAATGAGCTTACTTCCAGGCTTGAAGCTCCCAATCCTCTTTTTCTTGGTTTTGTACAAGCCATTGCTGGACGAAAAGATTTAAAAAGCAATGTATAGTTCTCGAGAATGATGGGGGCTAAACAATTTTTATTGTCTGTATACGATGTTCACTACAAGAAGTTGATGGTATTTAGCTTTCTGCTTCTTTTTGCTTGTATTTCTTCTTTGGTTGTAAGTTATGCTCGTACTGGTGAGTTTTTTGAGAAGGGCGTCTCGCTTAAGGGTGGCATTACGATGGCGATTCCTGTTGACCATGTAGTCGACATTCACGAGCTTGAACTTTCTTTAAGTTCTAAGTTTCCCGCTGCTGATATTGGCGTGCGCGAGATCACTGAAGCGGGTAGAACGACTGCTTTGATTATAGAAGCAGCTGATATTACAGTCCAGGATCTTGAAGTTTCACTGCCTGAGCTTGGGGTAAAGCTTGAGCAGGGCAAGTACAGCATTGAAAGCATGGGTGGCTCTTTGGGCCAGCGTTTTTTCTCTCAGATTGTTAGAGCTTTGGTTTACGCTTTTATTTTCATGGCAATTGTTGTTTTCTTGACTTTCCGTTCTATCGTGCCTTCTTCTTTTGTCATTCTTGCTGCCGTTTCTGACATAATCTCCACTCTTGCTGTTGTTAATTTGATTGGTATGAAGATGAGTACTGCAGGCATTGCTGCGCTTCTCATGCTTATCGGTTATTCTGTTGATACTGATATTTTGTTGACAACAAAAGTTTTGAAGCGAAAAAGCGAGGGTGGAAGTATTTTCCAGCGTACTGTTGGCGCGATGCGCACTGGTGTTACTATGACGGCTACTGCTCTTGTTGCTTCAATTATTGGTCTTTTCTTTACTCAATCTGATATGATTAGGCAGATTATGCTTATTACGACGATTGGGCTGCTTTTCGATCTTATCTATACTTGGTTCCAGAATGCTGGTATTTTGAGATGGTATATGGAGAAAAAGGAACATGGTTCAAGTTAAGCGTATTTTGTTGAATTTCAGGGTTATAATCTTGCTGGTTTGTTTACTTCTAGGTTTTTTTGCTATTAATCCTAATCCTTGGAATCAGGGGGTTTCGATAAAGTCTGTTGCCAGAAATAGCAGTGCCGAGCTTGCTGGCTTTGAAAATCCTAAGGCGTCCTTGTCTCCTATGGGTCTTGAGCGAATTATGGCGGTTAACAATAAGCCTGTTGCTGACTTGCAGGCTTACTATGGTTTTGTTTCAAATTTGAAGCCTAATCAGACAGTTCAGATTAAGACCAATAAAGGTTCATATTCATTAAAGGTAGAGCCTCAGTTTAAGCTTACCGAACTTAACGAGACCGAAACTGTTATGGTCAACGAGACTGTTGAAGTTAATGAAACTATCAACGGTACAACCAGGTTGGTCAACAAGACTGTTTCAAAAGAGGTTGAGCAGAAGAAGGTTTTGCGCGAGGTTGTAGGCATTAAGCCTCTTGGTTTGAGCGTTGATAATTCTCCTAAGAGTAATTTGCGCAAGGGTCTTGATTTGCAGGGTGGCACGCGTGTTCTGTTAAGGCCTGCTGAGAATGCTTCTCGCGAGATAATTGGTTTAATGGTTGACTCCTTGAAGGAGCGTTTGAACGTTTATGGTCTTGGTGATGTTGTTGTTACCGAGGTTTCTGACAGGCCTGACTTTTTGGGTGGTGGCAATCGTTTTATTCTTGTCGAGATTGCTGGTGCTACAGAAGAGGAAGTTCGTGATTTGCTTGGCAAGCAGGGCAAGTTTGAGTCCAAGATTGGTAACGAAACAGTCTTCAAGGGTGGCGAAGACATTACTTATGTTTGCAGGACTGCCCAGTGTTCAGGCATTGATCCTAATAGGGCTTGTGGTCGTTTTGAAGAGGGCTGGTCGTGTGGCTTTATGTTCTCTATTACTTTGAGCCCGGATGCTGCAAAGCGCCAGGCCGAGCTGACTGAAGATTTGCAGGTTGTGGCTGGCAGTTTGTCTGAACAACTCGTGCTTTTCCTTGATGATCAGGAGGTTGATCGTTTGAACATAGCTGCTGATCTTCGCGGCCGTGCTGTTACCGACAT
>CAZXKS010000005.1:0-2606 GCA_964641265.1 uncultured Methanosarcinales archaeon
CTGTTCAAAGCGACACCAACAGCACGATAAATCTGGCCTTTGCCACCTAATGCATTTCCAATTTCTTTGTATGTAGAAACCCTTCCTTTCGGAATCTTTTTGCACAATTTGTAAACTTTATCCGCAAACTTCATTTTAGCGCAGCAAGTATTTTGTTAAATTGTTGTTTTGAAGGAGTCTTGCTGTAATCCTTGGCCAAATCAATCCACTTTTGCTTCTTTTTATCCACGTGATTGCTAACAAACTGGCAAAACTGAGTAACATTATGAGCTTCTTCCACTTTGCGAGCACGCTCGAAGTCGATTAGAGCGACTTTGTTGCCCTTAACAATAACGTGCTTGTAAGGACGCGTCATTTCCTGCTTGTCAACATGCAATAAGTCAAGCTGGAAACACTGCTCAAAAACTTTCCTGCAAATAGTTTTGATATTCTTAGAATCAATTACGTTGCGCAAATACTCACCGGGCACGAACTCGTAAACAAGAAATTTGGACGAACTAAATAGATAATTAGGGCCAATACCATGCTTGTTAAGCTCCTTAAGCATCCTTGCCTCATTAAGAATACGCCCAACAGCCATACTCTCAGGCCGCTTGATCTTAATCGCGACCTTTTTACCCTTATATTTGCCAGTAAACACCAAGCCGCGCTGGCCCTTCGCAAAGAACTTAATATCGCAAACACCCCTTTTCTCAAGCTGATTAAGAATCGGGTTACGTTTAAGCAAATACACAAAGATATCCTCGAAAAACATGTGCGTCTTGCCAAGCTCCTTGCCAACAAGCAAATTCTGCTGAATAAGATTACGGACTTCAGGAGTAAGACTGGAGAAAACAAGTAAAATAATGCCGTCAAGCTTCAAATAATTGTTAACCTGGCATAAGAAAGGCTCAATAATCTCGTGGCCCCTTCTGCCGCCTTCCAATGAGATGTCTCTGACCTTGTGATCCTGGGGCAGATAAGGAGGATTAAAAATAATCGTGTCAAAATAGTGCAAATACTGCTTTGCTTTGAACGGAGAGAATAAATCGCCAACAAGCCACTTTACCTTCTTGTGGCGGCGATGGTCAGCGTACTTTTTAGCATACGCAATTGCTTTCTTATCAATATCGACGGCAAAAACCTTACTGCTGTGTTTAGAATGCGCTGCTTCACGCGCTTGAAGACCAGAACCAGTACCCATATCAAGAACAATACCTCGAGCATATCTTTTAACAAACTCCTTCAACAAAAAACTATCCTCTTGCGGCTCGTAGACCATGTCAAATATAATTGAGCAAAAGTTTAAAAGCGTTTAGTTTCTACTCGCTTTCATGCTCGAATTTGAACGAATGTTTCTTGCAAAAAAGCTTCCGGACGGACTTGAAACGTGCAAAAACAAGGAAGTTCTAGATATTTATCTCCCGCATGATGCCAAACATCCAGTCCTTCGCGTCAGAAAAAACGGTGATAAATACGAAATGACAAAGAAAGAAGTAGTCAGCAAAAACGTGTTTAAAGAACAAACAATCATCTTGATACCAGAAGAATTCAACGCACTAGAAAAAATTCAAGGCAAGAGAGTACACAAGATACGATATTTCTATCCTTGCAACAACCGAACGCTGGAAATAGGAGTGTTTCAAGGCGCACTCAAGGGATTAGTTCTTATCGACGTCGAATTTGTTTCAGAAGAAGACATGGAAAACTTCACCATGCCAAACTTCTTTCTTACAGAGGTCAAGAATAAGAAATTCCTAGCAGGAGGAATGCTATGCGGCAAATCTTACGCTGACATCGAACAGTTTTTGGACCAGATGGGATACAAGAAGATATGAAAGAAGACGAACAAGGCAAATACATCGAGCTTGCGGACTTTCTCAAAGTAATTGGACTGGCCGCAACAGGCGGACAGGCAAAAATACTCATCAGGGCAGGAGTAATTCTAGTCGACGGAAAAGTTGAGACAAGATTGAGAAGAAAGCTAAGAAACGGAATGGTTGTTGAATATCAAGAGAAAAAATACACTGTAGACGAAACAAAACTACTTTAGAACACCCACACACTTCATCTCCTTATAATTACAGACTTCACACTCCCAAGTCATATACTTGGAATTGCCGCTAATAGTTGAAAAAGACTTATTCATCGGACTTTTGCACTTCGGACACAGTTGATCCATGCTTCCACCTCTCCCTTTCTACAGCTTCACAATACTCTTTCACCCTGGAAACAATCATGGGTAAATAAAACTTTTCAATTCTCTCAGCAAACACCTCATGCAAAGGAGCATTCTCAACAATCCTGTAATTCATCCCAAGACGCTCAACAAGAAAAGCATCTTTAAGACGACGGACCTGTCTGCGTATGTTAGAAGGAGCCAATCCCAGCATGGACAAATTATGCTGTTTCCTGGAAAGTCTCACTGACTTTTCAATATCAGCAAGCGAAACAGGCTCAGGCGACTTTAACAATGAAAGAAAAACATCAACAACAACATCCCTTCCATCAGCAGGCTGAAGCAAACCCATGCTCAGGCACAATTTTTTAATTAACTCACGACCAGATAAACGATAAGGCTTCTCGTACTTCCTCAAAGTAACTTCTGCCAAGGGTTTTTCTTTATG
>CAZXKS010000005.1:2706-7686 GCA_964641265.1 uncultured Methanosarcinales archaeon
GGCAAATCTCCCTTGAAATAATTAACGTAAAAAGCATAACTAATGCCGTCAAACAACAAATCCTTCAAACGGCGGACATACTTGCAATAAACATATCCATCAACAACCTTGTAAAGAGTATCAGTATACGCCGAGGTAAATTTGCTATCATCCTCAGAATAAATCATGGAAGCCTCAAAAGGAGGATAATCAGGACCATAACTCACGGTCAATCCAGGACCAAAAGTCTTGCCTGTCAAAGAAACAAGCTTATCATCACGCCAGTAACCAAGAATAAACTTTGTATCATCAGCATCAAAATTTCTAACACGCCCCTTATCATCAAAAAAAACGCCAGTAGCAATCGGGCCACGCGATAAAAGCTTCATCTTGCCCTTCTGATCGTAATCAAAACTAGTAGCACCAGCAACACCCCTCTTAACATTCCTTACCAGGTCCAAAGTATCATACTCAACATGCAAAGTTTCCTGAGCGCCCTTCACTTCAACAAGCCTGCCACGGGAGTCATACCTAAACTGAAGCTTTACGGCCCCAAAATCAATCCCGGACAATTTGTCCTGAGCATACAAAAACTCAACATTCTCAGGCCCAGTAATTTCCACCAATTTGTTATCCTCATAACGATAATTCCAAACAGCACCAGTCTTTTCAACACGAACAAGCTTGTTGTCCTCAGTAAGACCGTATATCACAGTTCCAAGGCTTCCAACCTGCTTCACAGTACGAGTAGCAGGCTCAGAAACAATCATCTGGGAAACAGACTCAGGAACTTTCACAACAGGCTCTGGAACAGGAGCTTGCTCTACTTTCTCTTCAGAAACAGGCGCGCACGCCGCCAGAATACATACCAATAAAACAATCAATTTTTTCATTTAGCTAAACAAAGACACAATCCACGCCCACAACCTTCCAAAAAAGCCAGGCTTTTCCTCCTTAGGAGCTTCAGTGATATTCTCAACAGTAATATTTTCTTCCGGAGCAACAGGCGTCACATTAACAGTAACATTTTCTGCAGGCTTAACTTCCTCCTCAACACCAAGCAATTCAGGCTTCACACATTTGCACTTATCAGTGCAAACACCAGGATCTCTAGTACTCGTAGTACACAAAGTATTCGGAGGGTCACAATCCTCATCCCTCTCAACCTTCTTATCACCGCAAACAGAAGCAACTTGCGTTTTGTTGATCAACGCTTCCACAGTAGACGGGCTATAATCAGAAGGGATAGCTGTATTAAAGTTGCAGCCGCAAGTTTTCGCATTACACGTCAAGTTAATGTTAATCATCTGGCCGTATTCAGCGCATTTATCCTGGCCGCTGCCATCACACAACTCAACCCCCTCACGAATATTGTTCCCACAGTAAACCTTGTTAACTCTAGGCAAACAAGTACAATGAGCAGTATCACAAACAGTATCAATTTCCAACAAAGAAGCCAGTTCATCACATAGGCCTTCTTCAACACCCTTCTCGCACAACTCAAACTGGTCAAGAACATCATTGCCACAACGCAAGTCTGTAACGCTCCAGTCAAGCTGGGCATAGACAATAGGCAAAAACAGCAAAGCCACCAATACCACTATCTTTTTCATTAGCCTTGTGAGAATTAAACGGTTATAAAAAGCTTATGGTGCTGAAGTTTTATCCATGAAAATCTTAAACATTTTATCCTTTACCTTTTCATCAGCAGAAAAAGCATGCTTCTTAACAGGCGCAACTGAACCAATCTTAACACTTGCCCCGCACTTTTCCTCTATCTTCTCCTTCCACTTCTCAAGCATCTTAACACTATCAGCGCCTGTCTGAACGTAAACAGAAGCCCTGTCAGCTTTTTGCATTCCAGCTTCCTTGCGCATCTGCTGAACACGCCGCATGATCTCTCTCGCAAAACCTTCTGCATCGAGCTCGTCAGTGCGCTCGGTATCAAGATAAACCAATCCATGCTTGAATTCAACCTCAACATACTTTTTAGGAACTTCACGCTCAACAACAATATGGTCCTTGTTCAACTCAAAAGATTCCTTGTCAACCTTCACGCTAAACTTGCCTTCCTTGCCCAATTGCTCAAGAATGTTTTTAGGGCTCAATCCAGCAAGCTTTATCATAATCTTCGGACTCTTAGCACCAAAAGCCTTACCAAGAGCACCCGCATTCGCCTTAATCTTCATTTGAACTTCAGCAAACTCCCTGTGACCATGAACATCCTTACAATTAGCTTGATACTTGATTAGGTCTTCAAGCTCTTCAAGCGCCTGCAAAACTTCATCATTCTGGGAAACAATCTGCACAGATTTAACAGGCCAGCGCAAAGAAACCTTAATTTTTTCTCTTGCAGACAAAATTGCCTGGACAACACTGTCAGAAATCACTATCTGTTTTTCCAACTTTTCATTAATATCCTTAACATTCGCTTTCGGCCAATCACACAAATGAATGCTCTCCTCGGACAATTTGAACTCTGTTTTCAAATTCTGCCAAATCTGATCAGAAATAAACGGAGCAATAGGCGCAAACAACTTCAAACCCTCAGAAAGAGTCTTGTAAATCGCGTACAAAACAGCCTTCCTTTCATTCTCATCACCAACAGAAGCTTTGTCACGAACCATCTGGATATAACTCCTGCTCAAAGTCAGGAACAAGTCCTCAACAACAAAAGGAATCTCATTAAGCCTGTATTCGTCAAACAACGCAGTTGCTGCCTTTACGGCAGTATTCAACTTTGAATGCATGAAACGCTCCTCAACACTGCCCAAAGACTTCATAACAACATCATCCATCTTATTCGGAGCAGTCTTCAGTTCTCTTGCAAGTTCTATAACAAACTTTTGCAAGTTCCACAACACAATAAGATTCCTGTGCTTGACCTTGGCATCCTCGTGATTAAAATTCAAATCAATACCAGGCTGCGCAGCACCAATCTGGTAATACCTCAAAGTGTCAGCGCCATAAGCATCAATAATCTCATAAGGAGAAATAATGTTTTTCAAAGACTTAGACATCTTCCTGCCCTGAGCATCGTTGATAAAGCCATGCATGAAAACAGCCTTGTAAGGAACCTTGCCAAAACTCACCATGCTCATACACATCAAACTGTTAAACCAGCCACGAATCTGATCCTTACCCTCAAGAATTAAGTCTGGAAAGCCAAGCTGCTTAAACTTCTGCTCGTCAGAAGGATAATCCAACGTAGCCCACGGAGCAACTCCAGAATCAAGCCAGACATCAAGAACATCAGGCACGCGGTGCATTTCCTTGCCACACTCACACGGGATTCTAACTTGATCAATCCAAGGCCTGTGCAAGTTGTCCAACTCTTTCCCTGTGAGCTTCTTAATTTCTGCCCTGGAAGAAACAACCTTATGCTTGCCACAAACACAAGTCCAAATAGGCAATGGAACACCCCAAAAACGCTGCCTCGAAATACACCAGTCCTGCAAAGATTTAAGCCAGCTGTCAAACCACCTGTTACCAGCCCAGTCAGGCACCCAATAGACTTTCTTGTTAAGCTCGACCATCTCGTCTTTTAATTTTTCAACAGCCAAAAACCATTGAGCAGTAGCCCTGAAAATAACAGGAGTCTTACAACGCCAACAATGAGCATACTCGTGCTGCACCCGGACCTTGTTGATGATTAAACCCTTGTCTTCAAGAAGTTCTGTAAACTTATGATCATCCTGCTTGGCAACCATTCCTGCTAACGGGCCCATCTTTTCACTATAACAACCATGCTCGTCAGCCTCATTAAACGCAGTAAGACCATGCTCCTTACCAACCTCAAAATCCTCAGGACCACAACCAGGAGCACAATGCACAAGACCACTGCCAGCATCCGTCGTAACGTATTTTTCTGACAGGATGACAGTGTAAGCGTGCTTCTCGTCATTAGTCTGGTGGAACTTGACCTCGTCCTTGAAAGGATGCACGTATTTCGTGCCAGCAAGCTTTTCACCCTTCACCTTTTCCAAAACCTTATACTGCTTGCCAGCAACAGCGCCAATAACACCAGGCGCCAAAACCTCTGCAAGAATCCAGACCTCGTCGTCAACCTTTGCCTTAACATAATCAAAATCAGGATGAGCCATAACTGCCATGTTAAAAGGAATAGTCCAAGGAGTAGTAGTCCAGACTATTAGATATTCATTTGGCTTGCCGTCAATTTGGAGCTTAACAAAAATGGAATCATCACTAACATTCTCGTACTCCAACTCGTGCTTGGCCAAAGCAGTCGCGCACCTAGGACACCAAGTCATAGACTTTTTGCCAAGATAAAGAAGTTTTCTCTCATTAGCCTTAGCCAAAGCCCACCAAGCACCCTCAATGTACTCATTCTTAATCGTCATGTAAGGATTATCCCAATTCATCCAAATGCCCAAACGCTTGAAATCAGTAACCATGGGCCACAACTGGTCAAGAGAATATTTCTGGCAAGCCTCTATGAATTTTGCAAGACCAAACTTGTTAATGATTTCCTTCTTGTTCTTGATGCCAAGCTCCTTCTCAACACTGACCTCAATAGGCAGGCCGTGCATGTCAAAACCAGGCCTGTCCCAAACATCAAAACCCTGCATGCGCTTGTAACGAAGAATGGCGTCTCTTAGTGCCTTGCCCCACGCGTGGCCGATGTGAATCCTGCCAGTAGTATAAGGAGGGCCGTCTAAGTAGTAAAAACGCTTCTTGCCAGCGTTCTTCTTAACTGTTTTTTCGTAAATCTTCTTGTCATTCCAAAAGTCCAAAATGGAAGGCTCAACAGTCTTAAACTCGTATGGGTGCATAAGGATGGAAAAAAGTAGGGAATTTAAAAAAGTATAGGTTTAAATAGAACAATAAGCAAACAACAATCATGGGCTTCAAATGCCACAAATGCGGAAAATTGTATCAAAGCAAAGGAACTTGTGCTGACTGCAAAACGCCGCTAGAACAAACCTGCCCGATATGCGGGTTTGGAAAAGACTTCTGCACATGCGAAGTGGCTTCAACCAA
>CAZXKS010000005.1:7786-15771 GCA_964641265.1 uncultured Methanosarcinales archaeon
TGGAACAATTTATGCCCACGCGAATGCACCCTGCCAAAAGAAGCAGCAGGCAAAATATTCTTTCCAATGATGCTCGCAACCGCAGACGGTAGAGTATACGCACAAAGAAACTACCTGCTCGCAAAGTACAGCCATGGAACTTTTGACGGCCAACAAACAATCAAATTTCTAGCACAAGTAAAACCAGAACTGGCAAACAAAGTTTCAGAAAAATACATCAAGACTTAGGCGGCACTTTCTATCTCCATAATCACAGAGCACACAACGATTTTTGGGTTCTGTGGGAATACATAACTGCAGCAGGATAAAAAATATAAATGGCTGGTTTTCTGTTCTCCTTTATGACAGTCTACCTAGTATTTCAACACGTTGAAGGAGACCCCCTGCGTCTCCAAATGATATTGGACAAGCCAGCAGACATGCACGTATGCCTTGGAGACTTAATAGCAACACGGATGGACACTGACAAAAGCGCAGCAGGAAGCAGGCTGTGCATACGCGTGATGAAAGAAGCGGTCGATAGCGGAAAGGGCAGATGGCTCAGAGGATTGAATGAGCAATTTTATCTTGATGACAGAAAAGCAAATCGCCAAAGAACACGCGATTTGGGCCAGCGATGGACCGACTATATAAAAACCGGAAGCGGAAGAATATCAAGAGATAAAGTAGACTTTCTGCCACACACATACGACTTCCCCTTTAATGACGCGGTACCACACATAGACAAAAAATTAGAAGACTGCACTGAAGAACTACTGAGACAAAAAGTAGGGCAAAGCATGGCTGCAAATATTAAAGAAGCACAAGCTTCATCCAGCGCAGATGTCTTTGTAGTTGGAAGACTAAGAGAATGCGCACTATGGCAATTAAAACTCGGCGCGGCAGTCCCGCGGATACTGAAAGAGGACTATCGCGACAGACAGCAAAGCGTAACATTTGAAATGCAAAATGAGGCACAAGGCTATGTTGTTTTGCCAGGTTCAGCAAAGCAAGGATACTACTGCCTTATCGACACAGGCTCAAAAAGAGTAACACTGGCACGGGATAAAGATCTCACCTGAATTTTTGCGCAACATTTAAAAGCAAGCATACTGCAACCCCGACTATATGGCACAAGAGGCGATAACAGAAATAGACATGGACGTGTTTTCAAGACGCATAGGGCCATACTTCTCATGGCTTGAAAGCAGAATAGAAAGCGGCTGGGAACAGAATGACTCGGTTCAAAAAGATGTCCTGAAAGAAGTCAAATACCTCGCTACCACGATGCGCGCAAGATTCATACTAGGAGTTTCAAAAGAAGACTTTTCAAAAGAAGTACAAAGAACGTTGGAACTTTTTGAACTCGCAACAGACGCCTTCCCATCAGAAAGCGATGAAGTAGAAACCAAACAAAAACACTTCTGCAAAGGCATAGCAGAAGAACTAGGACCACAATTCATACCAACAGAATACCTGCCAAGACCTCCAGAACCACTAGAACCGCATCCATTTCCAAGACCAGAGCCAATGCCAGAACCAGAGCCGGAACCAATGCCGGGACCAGAGCCATTAGAACCAGATGAAGAAAAATCAGTCAAGATAGAGCCTAAGAAGCCAAAAGTCAAGCTGACAAAAATTGAAAAAATAGAGGATGCAAAGCCAGTAAAACTTCAAAAACCAAAAATCGCAAAAATCCAAAAGATTGCAGAGATACAAAAAGTTGAAAAACCTGCAGACAAAGTTGAAGCAAAAACGCCAAAAAAATCCAAAAAGCAAAAAGGCTTTTTCTTAATACGCTGGGCGAAGAACTTTATTTACGGAAAAGACTAAGGCTTTTTTATAGCTTCAGTAGGCCTTGCTAGCAATGTAACCAATAAGATTAAACCATTCTTTTCAGGCATCGGGAGACCTTCCTCATCAGAAATTTTTCTTATATATTGCGAAAGCTCTTTGCGGACTTTTGGTGCATCATCTGGCTTGTATGTCAGGGGCTCTTCTTGCGGCTCCCTGACATGGCGAACGCTGGCAACCAGGCCCTCATCAGAACGAAGCTCTAATTCATAGAACTTTTTGCCCGGCTCGAGATCCCACCTAGCGAAAAGGGTTTTTTTCTCTAATGGAAAGTCGAGTTTGTAACAATTATCAGTGAATTTTACCCACGACATAAGATTGTCATTGTAAAGTGGCACTTATAAAACTTTCGACATAAAAGGCGCCCAACAGAAGAGTTTAAAAACGATATAATAAACTTAACAGGACATGCGCGTATCAATCTGGATAGGTCTAATAACGCTCGGACTTGGCATCTTCTTGTCCTACCTCGCAGATGCGATGATACAAACACAAACAACAGGCGCAATGCAGACAGTAGCATCAACATTTGCGTCAGTAATCTTCATACTATTCTCTGCCTCAATGCTGGGAGTGGGTTCTGGGCTAGTGGTCCACTGGATAATAGGATTTGCAGCACACTGGAAAGCATTCATAGCAGAAATGATGCTGAGCTTTGCAACATTCTTTGTAGGAATCGGCGCAACAATAATGAGCGGCAACATTTGGACAGGATTACAGGTATTTTTCACATTCTTCACAGCAAGCATAGCACTATTCATGCTGTCATTCGTCAACCTGTTCGGAAGCGTGGCAGGAGGAATAGGAAAAATAACAAAATATTTCAGGAAAAAGAAGAGGTAATTAATGAACGAAAAGAGGCATCTGATAAGATTCATAGAAGATTCAACAGCATTTGACAATAACTCAAAACTAAAAGCAACATTGTTTACTGCAGGTGTAAAGCCAAACACCTTTGTGCACTTGAGAATAAAGAAAAACCTGCACGACAAACACGAGTTTGAAAGACTCCTAAAACTGAATAAAATAATTTTTGAAGTAAGCAGGGCCAAGGGATTCGAGGAAATATCAAGCATTAAAGGAAACACTGCAGTCTGGAAAATGATGGGGACATGGTATGGATATGACTTGTTCAGAAGCAAAAAAGACAAGGCAAATTTTGGAAAATATGTGAGTTTTGTAAAAAAATTGCAGCACGACAAAGCAGACAAGCTGGCTGGGACCATTTATGGATATCCAGACTGCTGCATACAAAACTTCATAGACGAGCACGATGCCAAAAAGCTGGCGAAAAAATACAGCTATTACCAATATTACAAAAAACTGCACGATGCAGATGTGGCATTCCCGTTCATCAGCCATACGCCATGCAGCCCAAAATGCAAAAGAACAGCTGTTCTGAACAAAAAGTATGCAAATGCAATAAAAAAATCTGTGCCACAATTCTACAAACAATACTCCAAAAAAAGAACATACAAAGCACCAGTCATAGTAGATCTGGAAAGCGATATCGGCGTTTGGAAGAAAAAAGACGGATATGATTATTCTCTGATTACAAAAAAACCGATAGAAAGAAAATACTACATGATTAGCTGGCTGACAAAACCAAAATTCAAAAGAGGCACAATCTTAGACGCAAGCATAACAATACAATACGATTACGCGCTCGTGAAGCTAAAAAAGAAAATAGGAGAAATAAAAAACTTTTACCACAAAAGACACTTCACGCAACCATGAAATTCACTGAACTAGCGCATTTGTACGAATTATTAGAAAAAACCAGCTCGTACATCGCAATGCGAAAAATTCTCAGCAATTATTTCAAAAAAACACCAAAAGAAGAACTGGACAAAGTAGCCTACTTGACTTTGGGACAAATAGCGTCGCAATTTGCTGACATTAATCTGGGAATGGCAGAAAAAATGGTACTAAAAAGTATTGCAATGGCTGGCGATGAAAAAGAAACAACTATTATCCAAAAATTCAAAAAATTAGGGGATGTTGGAAAAGTTGCAGAAGGATACGCAGGAAAAGGCAAACTAACCGTAAAAATAGTCTTTGAAACACTGCACAAAATAACAGAAGCAACAGGAACAGGAAGCCAAGAAAAGAAAATAACACTGCTGGCAAAACTATTGTCGCAGGCATCATCTTTGGAAGCTCGCTACCTCGCACGAATCGTCATGGGAGACTTAAGATTAGGCGTAGGAGACAAAACAGTACTAGATTCTCTAACCATAGCATACACGGGAACAAAAGAAGTCAGAAAAGAATTAGAGCACGCATACAACATATGCCCTGATGTAGGACTCATAGCAAGAACACTCGCGCACAAAGGAATGAAAGGCATAAAACAAATAGGCGTTGAAATAGGAATACCAATACGATCAATGCTATGCCAAAGAATCAAAGACATAGAAGACATTGGGAAAAAAATCGGATATCCGGTGGTTGTTGAAGAAAAATACGATGGAGAAAGAATACAGGTACATAAGCAGGGAAGCAGGATTAAGCTTTATTCACGAAGACTCGAAGACATAACACTGCAGTTTCCAGACATTGTAGAAGCAATTAGAAAAGCAGTGAAAGCCAAGAATTGCGTGTTTGACAGTGAAGTAATGCCGGTGGACGCAAAAGGCAACTTGCTGCCATTCCAAATACTAATGCAAAGAAGAAGAAAATACGAAATAGAAGAATACATTAAAAAAGTGCCTGTCGCACTGTTCGCGTTTGATATTTTATTCTTAAACGGAAAGTCCCTGATAAAAGAACCATACAAAAAAAGATACGCGCTCTTAGAAAAAAACGTCAGAGAAACAAACAAAATAAAACTTGCATTAAGAAAAATATGCCAAGAATCAGAATGCATAGAAGAACTGTTCAACAAAGTAGTAGAGCTGGGTGGAGAAGGAGTCGTAATCAAGAATTTAGATGGTCAATATGAAGCGGGAGTACGTGGATGGAACTGGGTAAAATGGAAACCGGAATATGTGAAAGGGCTAAGGGATACGTTCGATGTGGTTGTCGTAGGAGCATATTATGGACGGGGCAGAAGAGCAGGAAAATATGGCGCGCTACTCTGTGCGGTGTACAACGACAAAAAAGACAAGTTTGAAACATTCTGCAAGTTGGGAAGCGGGTTCACAGACAAAACACTGGCAGAGCTGCCCAAGAAGTTCAAAAAAATAGAACACAAGCCGGCAAGACTGGAAGTCGCTAAAACAATGCATCCAGATGTATGGTTTGATCCCAGGGTGGTTGCAGAAGTGACAGGGGCCGAGATTACAAAATCACCCAACCACACACTTGGCTATGCACTAAGATTCCCAAGATTTTTAAGATGGAGAGAAAAAAAGCCAGAACAAGCAACGACAACAAAAGAAATCCTGAGGATGATATGAAACGAGCAGTAATAATACACGGCTGGGGAGGAAGCCCAAAAGGCGCATGGATACCCTGGCTGAAAAAAGAACTCGAGTCCAGAAACATTTTTGTTGAAACGCCAGCAATGCCTAATACGGACTCGCCAGAGATTCAACACTGGGTAGAGCACTTAGCAAAATTTGTAGATGCAGAAGATGAGAACATTCTGATCGGTCACAGCATTGGCTGCCAGACAATACTCCGGTATCTTGAAAATTCAGAAGCCAAAATCATTGGGGTGGTGCTGGTAGCAGGATGGACGGCGTTATCTGAAGAGATTACCCGCAATCCAGATGAAATGGAGATAGCAAGGCCATGGATTGAAACCCCAATAGACTTCAAAAGAGTCAAACAAAAAGCTGACAAATTCGTATCAATATTCTCAGACAACGACCCATACGTGCCAGAAGACAACTGGGAAAAGTTTAAGGAACTAGGAGAAGTAATGATAGAGCACGGTAAAGGACACATTGAAGACTCAAAAGAGCCAAAAGTACTGGAAGCGGTGCTGAATATTATGCGCCAACAGCAATAACAAGATTAGTAAGTCCTTAAATCTTCAACGCAACATACGGCGTTTTAATGCCATCTTCCCTTTTCAAGCCCAATTTTTCAAGAACAGAGGACATTTTAGTTTCATCAATATCTTTTCCACGGAATTCAACAAAAGTACCCAAAAACACTCCATCCCTAAAAACTTCATCAAGTGAAAATATCACGTCGTTCATCTGATACATAGTTCTGTTCTTTCTGATTATAGCTGTTCTACTGCCGTAGATTTCCAAAAACCTTTTCTCAGTTTCCTCATCAATCTCAAACTCGAATTTTGGCCGCTTTCTAAAGCCAGAATCAACAAATGGGCCCTTGTAAGTCAAAAACAAACGATTGTTCTCACGCCTAATCCTGAGCATCTCACCAGAATCAGACAAATTCCTGCCATTCGGGGAATAATAACGGTCGGTCTGGGTAGTAGAGCTCAACTGTTCAGCACCTTGCTTTCTAAGCAGTTCAGAATCAGGCTGGGCTTTAAATTTCAGCTGAACTTCATAAGCATTAGCCCTCTGGGCTTCTTCAGCAGCCCGGTATTCATTCCTGATGACGATGTCAGCATTTGCCTTTGTAGAGTCAACATACTTTCTATGCATCGGCTCAACAACTTCTGCAAAATACCTAAGGATATCAACAGGCTTTTGGCCAGTCCTCTCAACATCTCGCAACAGCCTCCTAAGAATCCTGCCATGAGTGCCAATGTCAACAAACGCCCGAACATCACCTTCAGGAGCAAGCAAGTTGTCCAACGTGAAAAGGCCTTCAACAATAATAACTTTCTTTGGCTTAATTTCCTCAGGGCCTTCTTCCCGCTCACCTGTCTTGAAATTATAAATTGGCTTTTGAACACTCTGCCCAGCTTTAAGCTGCTGCAAATGCTGCCTGAGCAGCTCGATGTCAATGGCTTCAGGCATATCCCAGTTCAAAATATTACCTAATTTTCTTTGTTCTTCCATGTATTTATTGCCCTTGTAGTAATCGTCCATCGAGATTATAACGGCATCATCGCCAAACGCCTCCTTAACCCTCGCAGCAACATGCTTAGTCTTACCAGAAGAACTACCGCCCGCGATAAGAACAACTGTAGGAAATTTGGATTTAAGTTTGGATTCAATCTTGTGAATAAGCTTGGCTAGGCCTACATCAAGATCATACTCAAATCTAGTTTTCTGGTAACCTGCAGGAATTCCATGAAGAGCCAGATTTTTGTTCTTATAATCAGAATTAAAAGTAACCTCGCGGCCAAACCAATCCGGAACAACAAACTTCTTGCTCGCCTCCTCAGAATCAAACTCGACTTCCGCAACAACAAGTCCTTCCAGGTTGCCATGATAAACATCCAGCTCGATAATTCTGCCATCGTGAGGCAGCTCAAACCGCGACTTTTCCAGCCTTTTACCCTCTGTTGCTGGCCATAACGCATCAAACTGCTGTTTTGAAAGGTCTGTTTCAAATTCATCCCTAACCTGGCCTGTCCCTCTTTTAATTGTATGAAAAAAACTGTCACCGGATCTTCTCAGCCTAACTTCCAGGTCGTCTTCGGTGGCTGCAATATAGCCTTGCACGATTTCCTTGTGCGGAACTTTCTCAAGATCAGGAAGATAATCCACCAAGAATTTCCTTTCAATCTCTGTCCCCATCAAACATGAATCAATAATTTATTGCTTAAAAAGATTTAGCTATTGGAGAATAAACAAGAATTTAATTACGGCGCAACCCTGTGCGCACGCTGCAAATAATTACTGACCTTCGGCACAGTCAGCACGCCATCCCCATTTGGCCTATTCTTCAAACCGCGCTCAGCGTTCAAGCAAAAATCAGAAGTTCCCGTAGCCTCAATCAACGCCCCGACTCTTTCCTCAACATTTTCTCCAGTAAAGCCGCCAGCAAAACCAAGAATCAATCCAGGTCTTCTTTCTCTCAATTCCCTATAGAGCATTAAGACTTTATTTATGTCAAAGTTGAGCTCAGGGCCTGTAGGGTTTATGGAAACATAAGTTATAGAACTTCCATACTCGATTACCTTTCTAACAATATCAGAAACTTCACTTGGTTTTTTAGGCATTGCTCCCTTGCCAATACGAAGCACGACCTGCAATTCAGGCATATCTTCCTTAATGCTCCTGACCTGCCCCCAATCCGGCCATGGCATGTTAAGCTGGAGAACACGGCATAAACCG
>CAZXKS010000005.1:15871-20333 GCA_964641265.1 uncultured Methanosarcinales archaeon
AATAGACTTGCTAAGCAAAGAGAAGAAAATTCTAGAGAAAGAAATGAAGCTCACACAGTTCGTGTATAAAGGCAAGTCCGGCGTTAGAAGAATACAAACAATAGTTCATGATTAAAAGCCCAAATGCGGTTTAATAGCATGCTGTTTAATAGCGGCCACCAATCCAGCGCCTGATTTCTGCGCGTGCGCAACAAAAAAGCGCTCGTATCCTGTAGGAATTCCACCATGGCCTGTATAAATAATCGGGCCTGAGTAACCCATGCATCGCAAATTCCTAGCCAAAGCAATACCAGTGCCTGCGCTCAGATGGCCATCAGTACAAACAATGGCAAGCTGTTCAAGCTTATCTAGGACCAATCGAATAGCCTCGCTTGCATCGGCTGCTGGAAGAAAAAAATAAGAAGGAAGGCCACTGTGCAAATCCCGCCTTGCATCTTCACGCACTATTCCTGAGTCTTCAACGTACAATATAGTATCTCTCACTTTATTTTCAAAAAACAAAGAAATGATATTTAAGCTTAACGCTTGTGGCAATACTGCGGCATAACATTAGAAGGGCACTCCATGAATTTTGGACTGCCGCGATAATTCTGGCTTTCGTAATCGCGCAAGCGACTGAAATCCTGATTGCCTACACAGCCTGTGAGCATGGATACAAGCGATATTCCCGCAACAAGTTTTCTAAGGTTCATAGTAGTCACTAAATAGTGGTGGTATTTAAATGTTTCTATCTCGGATGACGACAAACAGCCCTCTCAGCACGTTCGCGGTAATTCGACAAAAGCCTGTTCTGCAAAAACTTTATTTCTTCCTCGCGTTTTGCAAGAAGCCCATCGCGGTCATCAGGGCTATAAGGGCCTACCTGCTCCAACCTTGCAATTCCCTCGCTGCGCTGCTCAAGGCTGTAATGGCTTACTTCAACCTCCAACGGAGCCTTTGCTTCCTCCGCGTCGCAAATCTGTATTGAGGCATCTATCGAGATTTCCAATCGCTTGTTGCTGCATCCGTAAAATGCGCTGCACAAGGCAGCTGCCAATAGGTAGTTTCTCATTTTTCAACCTCCATTAATTTTGTAAATGCCGCGCAAGACTTCCTGTTTTGAAACCCTGCTGTCGCCATCCGCGTCCATCAAAGCGCGCGCCAATCTTTCCCACTTTTCAGGAATTTGATAGATGGGCTTAATGTCATCAAGCTGTTCAGGACCACGATAAGGAAGAGCCAAGCGGCCAAGAGGAGCGACTGGATTTAGCGCATCGTTGAACAATTCTTCTGCCTCGGCAACTTCAAGGCGGGCATCATTGTTAACATCTGCAGTAGAAAGCATAACATACAATTGCCTGCCCGTATAATTAGCGCCTGCCTTTTCCATACGCTCCATGCCACTGCTAAATAAACGCTCAGATTCTGGACTCATATAGAAAGCAACTTCCTTCTCTTTAGGATAAAAAAAGGCGCAAAGAGATGCAGCCAAAGCCCCTACACAAATGAATTTTTTCATACACTATTACATGTTAAACTGCTTAATAAGCGCATCGGAGAAAAATCCGTAAAGTTTACGGAAAATCCGGAAAGTTTACGGATTGCTTATAAAGCCGTCCGGAAACTTTACGAACTTTGTATAGTTTCAATAGGTGAATCACACTCGCTCTCAATAAGCTTGCCAGCCAGGGCTACCTTCCATCTAGGATCCAAAGATTCCCAAATAGCGTGCATGGCACCTTCCAAACTTGCAGTTGGAACAACAAAAGGCTCGCCTACAAACGAAGGCAACTCTTTGCTATTACCAGGAGCATAAGTAGTCACACAATAACCAACACCAGGCGTTAAGTGCCGATCAAAACAATCACGAATTGTTGGGAAACGCTTGTAATCAAGACCGGCAAGCTTTCCAATCTCAAGATAATACGCCTCATTAACCTGAGACTCAGTCATTCCCGGCCTCCTAAACTGCTCCTTTGTCAAACCGCTAGCTTTCTCAGTTTCAATCCAATGCGTCTTGGCTTCCGGGTCAGCCCTCAAAATAGAAATGTAAGCATTGTCATCGCCAAACGCCACGAAACCAGTAATCCTGGCAGTGAAAATTGACGGGTCAGGCTCGCAAAAACGGGATTCCAAGACACCATAAAAAGATGAAGGTGACATCCCACAGCCTGCAAGAGCTGAATGACTGATAAAGTTTATCACAGTATCAGTCTGGTTACCATTGCTCACAACATGATCGCCACCCACAGACCTCATAGCATTGTAAATAATCAAGTCAGGATTCTCAACCTTTGAAGCATCCTTAGGAACTGTTTTCAAAACACCGCCTTGCACAACATAAAGACGATTCTGACTAGGAGGGCTCCTGCCCATAATCCAAGAAAGCTGGACAAGCCTTCCTTCCATGTCCATGCCGCAAACAATCCCCCTACAAGGATTCTCCTTAAAACGAGTTTTCAAATTTTCTTCAGCTTCCATCTTCGTCCACCCCACTTGTTGGTTTATTATCAAAATACAAAATGCCCTTGTCAACCGCAAACCTGCCCTGCGCGATCAAAGACAAAGCTTTTGGCAATGTATCACGCTCTTCAAGCATTTTCTCGACTTCTAAAGCGGATTTGGTTGCTATTTTTAAGGGTTTCGACACAACCAAGATTTTACCAGCATCAAGAACGGGTTCAGCAATAATAATTGACGAACGGATTGATTGCTCGCCAGCAAGAATCGAGCGCTTAACAGCATCCTTGCCAGCATACTTTCTAGTGCCGTCAGAGTTTAAGATAGTCAAATCAGCAGGATGAAAGTTAACACAAAGAAAAGAATTAAGCAAAGGAGCAGTAGCGATGTGCATGTAGCCGGCAAAAGCGAGAATATCAGGCTTGAAATGTGACAATGACTTGGCGGTTTCTTTATCAAATTCCTGGCGAACGGCCATATCGCCCTTGGACCTTCCAGCATAAAAATCATTAATATCATTCACGATCACTGGAATGTTGAACTCTTTGCCGATTCCGACAGCCTCGCTGTCAGCAGAATCAGCAAAAATAGCAACAACAGAATAGTTTTTTGCAGACTCGACTACCTTGCGCAAAAGTGTGCCACGCTTGGAGACGAGTGCTGCAACACGCATGACACCATTGCGATTGTAAAGATTAATCATGCCCATCAAAATAAACCCTCTGACCTGAAGGAACGCGAATTTCAACACCAGCCCTCTCAGCAACATTAAGTTGACCAACCACCCTGCTCTCAAGCTTATATTTTTTAATGATGCTTTCGGCCTTATCAGGAGAACTGGTTGTTACAAAACCCTCATTCCCCATCGGCCACTTTGCGTAGCAAACCTCTGCAGGCATCAAGCCAAAACCAGCAATCGCCAATTCTCTCGGATCAGCAGGAAAAAGACTATCAAGCGAGGCGAACAAGCCGAGCTCAGCAAAAGGCTTTGCAAGCTTGCCATTATAAGCTCCACCACTCATATGGAAAACGCCAGAAGCAACCTTGCTAAACAATAATTCGGCGAAAAGCGGATAAAAAATAGTAGAGGGCGTTGACAAAAATTCCAAAAACGGCTTGCATTCATCGAGATTATGCCAATCTTCACCAAACGTTCTGGCCATAAACTTTCTCTTGTCAGTTATACCATTGCAACGGGGATTTGGCTTTCCTCTCAAAGCAATAACATAATCACCTGACTTTGGCGATGGCAAATTGCGCAAAAATTCCTCATCAATCACGCTGACCAAAGAGCCGCTGACATTGAAAGCAGGCGCATTCTCCCTAAAACCACGAATCCTGCTGCCAACAGACTCCTGCTGCAAAGTAATGGCAATATCAAGATCATGCCCAAGCTTGCGCGCATACCTTTCAAGGTCTTCAAATGGAATCTTTCCTCTAGTCTCAACAACAAGTGAAAGCGCTCTTGCCTCGCCACCCTTCTTAATGCCATCATCAAGATTCATAGCAGCGGCATCATCAATAGCTGGCCAAAAATTTCTAGCACGCTCATAAATCTCGGTTTTAGTTCCATCACCATCACAATTCACGTAAACAAGATTTCCATCCGGGTCAAACTGGGTAAAAACAACATTGCCATGCGTGAAAGTTTGCGATCTTGCAAACTTGGAATCCCTCGGCAGCATGCTAACCATGGTAACAGCCACATTTGCATTGGCAATTCTACTGCCATGAATTGCGTTTTCGCCATTCAAAATAGCAAGCTTGTGATAATTTGCCCGCTCCACCAAAGCCTTTGCGATTGTTTCCAAAACAGACAGGTCTCCTGAGTTGGAATCAACAACATTCCCAATAGCGACAGGAATGGCACCAATAGTATCAGCTTGCTTGGCCAACAAATCCACAGCAGAAGCTGTATAAGAATGCAAATCATTCTCGCGCGGATTACCAGAACCAGAATGCGCAACACAAACATAATTTTTTGGAAAACGCAAAACAGGAGTGTTGGAAACAACATCAACAA
>CAZXKS010000005.1:20433-31884 GCA_964641265.1 uncultured Methanosarcinales archaeon
CAAACATAATTTTTTGGAAAACGCAAAACAGGAGTGTTGGAAACAACATCAACAACACGAGTATTTTTCAAAGTAGGAGCTGTAAAATTACGCAAAAAAGCAGAGCCAACAGCTTTTGGCTTAATGTTTGTTTCAATGTATTCGTCAACAATTGTCATTTTGCAGGCCTTTCACCCCAATTAAAAGGATCCGTTCTCCAATCGTGAGAATGGCAAGCATATAAATTCTTATCTCTTAAAAGGCTGAGGATTAAAGACAGGGTGCACAGCGTGGCTTTCTTTGAAAGAAGCGACAGCATTCAAGACACCATCTTCCAAAACAACAGGCCTAATATGAGCTAATCTTGGCATAAATTCAATGTTTCCTGCACGATATAATTTATCATACTTATCAGGATAAACAAGTTTGAATGCTTCATCAGGAGTTGGCAATTTGATGTCACGACAGAGGCTGGCAGCGCAGCCAAGTGCTGCTCTCAAATACGCTGCGCGAATTAAATTGTCCATCACATAAAGGTTAACCAATCTAACATCGCGCTCTGCCCGCGCGATAAACTCTCCAAAAAGACCGGATTCCTTACCCGATTCATCAACATTCCTATTCAATTCATAACTATCAGAAAAAGAAAAGCCAACCATCCTCAAAAGCGCGGAATCAGGAGCGTCGTCAAAAACAACACACAATTTCTCTTCGTGCATGAAATACGCCGCCAAAAGCCTGGTCCAATATTTCCCGGTGCTTCCAGATTCTCTTACGAAAGAAGCCATTTCCTGCGCGCTGGGAGGAACTCCCTTTCTATCATCGCAAAAATCAAATGCCGCAGGAAATTCCAAAGGAGAAGATGGCTCGCCAAACCTTGTGCCATCAAAGTGTCCGCCATCCAGCCGGTTCTCAATTCCAGCGCGCTTTTTAACTTTTTTGATTGGCATTTTCGAGCTCTCTCACGGTTTTTTCAAGTTTTACGTGCTTTCTTTCATCAGTTGTGTACGATGCGCGTCCTTCTATAATTGCTGCATATCTTCCTGATTTTTTATGCAATTGCTCCAGATGTTCATCAGGCGTTATCACATCATATATTGTAAGTCTGCTTTTCCCATCTGTTGTGAAGAATACACGTGTTCCATTGCCGAGTTTTATGAAGTGAAGGTCGGCCATATAAAAGAATTCAGTCCTCAGAATTCCAACTCCGCCATCTTTTATGCGCCTGCAGATTCTTTTTATAGTCTCATCAATAACTTCTGGGAATGGTTTGTTAAGATTTGGATTTGTGTATGAGCATAACATCTTTGCGTATCTTTCCCTGAGCTCGGGAACAGCATAAACAGTTATTCCTGTGCCGTTTGATATTCCGCCGTTTTTCTCTTCCTTAACTCCAAGTTGTGCGAGTTTTGCTTCGAGTTGCGCTCTTCGCTTTTTCTCTACTTCCAGCTCGCCCTCGTATACGCTCGCCAGGCTCTCCCAAGTTTGTGCTTCTTCCATCAACTTCTTTACATCATCAGGAACAACTTCCACTCTTTCCACAGGACGTTCTGCAACTGCCTTTTCAAGTTCAGAAATTCTGGCTTGAGCATCAGAAAGTTCTCTTCTTTTTGCGCCTAATTCCGTTTCAGCAGGAGCTAATTTTCGCTGGTATCCACTTGCCTTGCGCTCTGCATCTCTTCGTTCTCTTTCCAAGTCCCTTATTTTTCTGTAAAGAAGAGGGATTTGTTTTTCTATGATCTCCGGAGTTGAAGCAAGTTGTCCATCTATGAAAGCAGCCGCCAACGGATGTTTTAGTTCATCGCTTGAGACTAATACAGCCCAAGCGTAAAGGACTCTTTTGACAGCATCAAGTTTTGCTGTTTTTTCAAAGTCCGAAACCAGCCTTGTTGCATCTTTTGATTCAACTTCTTTTATCTGTTCAGCTGCTTTTTTATTGAGTGCTTCATACAAAGGCCCAAACATTTCAACCAAAGCAGCATCTCTGGCATCTTTTTCAAAAGGAAGGCTTAAATTGTGAAATATTGCATAAGCTCTGTTTCCGCCGCGCATTTGTGCAACTACTTCTTCTTTTGAGCTTACAGGCAAATCGCGAAGTCTTTGCAGGTCGCATTGCGTGTATATGGAAAGAGTCGTTAATCTGCCTGAATGGTCCGCCATTTCTTCTGGCAGAGGCAGGTATGGCATCATTGTCCTTGCAGCTTTCTCTGGCACAGGAATGAATTTTGTTAAGTCTGCTAATTCAGAATGCGTAAATGCTTGCTGGAAAATATGGCCTGATTCGTGGCCCAGCCATTCAACTATGTTCGAATGAATGCGTATTAATTCTTCGAGCTTCATAATATTGTTTAAATACCGTGTCTTTTAAACCTTTCCATTATTTACTACTAACGAGGAGTGCAATAAGCTTTTAGTGAACTATAATAATGTCAAAGTATGATTGATAACCCAGCAGTATTATTTGGCATCATAGGCGCGCTAGGCGGATTATTAAGGGCAACCGTGGGCGTAAGAAAAGCATTCCTGCAAAAAAGAAAGTTCAAGCTCAACTATTTTCTTGTAACAGTAATAGGTGCAGCAGTAATTGGAGCAATAGTAGGAAGCGTTATAGGAATAAACAAAGCAGTAGCCCTATTTGCAGGGTATGCAGGAACAGACCTTCTGGAAGGGCTGGCAAAGAGCTTCAAGATAGCGCCGATAAGGATAGGATAGGTTTATAAAGGACAAAGGATTCTATATACTGTAGGTGGGTGAAAATGACACTAAATTATAAGAAAAAATGCACGAGATGCAATACTTTCAAGTTCTTCAAAGAAAGATGGAAATCATGTCTTGCATGCTATGAAAAGCGCTTTGGCAAATACACAGAGTCGGACAGAAAGCAGTATCTTTAATTCTAAAAGGCCGATGCTGGAAGACCACGTTAACAGCATAATTGCTGCAGGCGGGCCATCCGGTGCTTTAAAGAAAAGATATCAATACGATTTTCTTTGCCAAATACTGGATAAAATACACGAAAGAGAAGAACTGTTAGATCTGAAGGCGTACCATTTCATGAGAACGTCGCATAGGTGGAAATTCAAGGATGGTAGTAAAAACTTTGCATTAGCAAGAGAAGCGACAGGAACGCTGGTAGAACTATTACGCGATCGGCATGGCTGGAGTTATGAGCAGATAATTGAAAACATAAGGCAAGAACACTTCCACAAAACCAGAATTGGATACGGAGCAAAACTTGCGGGAATGTTGGTAACGGTTTATGACGATTCACCCAGCAAAGCGATGATTGACTATCTACAGAATCATCCAAGCAGTGAAGTGAGAGAACAATTCAAAGACTTGAAGCCATACCATTTCAAAAACGGCCAAAAACACATTTGGAAATTAGAAAATGGAAGAAAAAACTACGAACTGGCAAGACGAGCAACAGGAGAGCTGCTGGAAATCTTAAGGGAAAAGTATGGATGGGATTACGAACAGGTCATAAAAAACATACAACAAAAACACTTCTACAAAGAAAAAATCAGATTCGGAGCAACTTTAAATGGAATGCTTTCGAATGTTTATGAAGGATCGCCATCAAAAGCGGTAGTCGATTTCTTGAAGCACCATCAGAATAAAAAAATTAGAAGTAAATATAGGGACCTGGGAGGTCATCATTTCCGCAAAGCGCCACAAAACTCATGGACACTCCCTGATGGAAAACAGAATCGAGAACTTGGAAGACGAGTAGTGCATGAGAGAATAGAAGAGCTCAGAGCCAGATACGGGTGGAGCATAAGTCAAGTAAAAAAGAATCTTTGTTACAAGCATTTTTATCTATTGCCGCTAAAATATGGTTCGACAGCGGGCGGTGCTATAGACTGCGCATTCGGAACATTCGGGGAAGCAATGCGTGATTACTGGGCGCACCGCAGGGAACTTCTTTCTGGAAATTAACAACTGCCTCGTTACAAACAAAATTTAAGAATAGGTGACGGGCTATGAACACTTATGAACAAACAAGGCGTAGCCAAATGGGTATGGTGGGCTGTAGGCATCGTTGTCCTCATCCTGCTTTATTGGTTCTTCATAAAGGGATAAAACCTGTAACAGGTAACCAATAAAGACAAATTTTTTTTAATTTCTTTAATTCTCAATCTTTACTGAGCAAACACATATTAATCCCCACTGCATTAGTAAACATATGATCAAAGCAATACTGTTTGACTTGGACAACACCCTGATAGACTTCACGAAAATGAAAAGGCAGTCAACAGAAGCAGCAATAGAAGCAATGCTTGCAGCAGGAGTAAAGCTTGACAAAGAACAAGCCATAAAACTCATTTACGAACTATACGACCAATACGGAATAGAACACCAACAAATATTCCAAGAATTCCTAATAAGAACACAAAAAAACGTGGACTATAAGATACTCGCGGCAGGAGTTGTGGCGTACAGAAAAGCAAAAGCAGTACTAGCAGAACCATACCCAGGAGTCATGCCAACACTTTTGAAATTAAAACAAAAAGGATTGAAGCTTGCAATAGTATCAGACGCGCCAATACTACAAGCATGGACACGATTAACAGAAATGAAAATACAAGACTTCTTTGATGCAGTTGTAACATTTGATGACACGGGAGAAAGAAAGCCAAGCGCAGGACCGTTCAAA
Source organism: uncultured Methanosarcinales archaeon (assembly GCA_964641265.1). Taxonomy (GTDB): domain Archaea; phylum Nanobdellota; class Nanobdellia; order Woesearchaeales; family ARS49; genus CABMGU01. The sequence continues at coordinate 25,070 of CAZXKS010000005.1, forward strand.
AAAGCACTAGAACAACTAGGAGTAAAGCCAGAAGAAGTATTACACGTTGGTGATTGGCCGGACAGAGACATCGCAGGAGCAAAAGCGCTAGGAATGAAGACTGCGCTAGCGAAATACGGGTTGACAAAGCCGATAACAATAAAAGCAGATTATGAATTAAACAAGATAGAAGACTTGCTGACAGTCATTTAAAATGGACACAAAACACAGAATATTCGAACTCTTCGTAAGAAGCAAAAGACTAAGGTTTTCAGACATAGAAAAAGCGCTGGACATCAAAAGCAATACGCTGGCATATCATTTAGATAATCTCGTAAAAGAAGGAACACTGGCAAAAGAAGAAGATGACTACTTGCTCAGCACACACGGAGAAAAACTACTGCCATTCTTCGCACACATAACACAAAAAATTACAGGAGGAGTTTTACCAGTAGTTTTAGCGGCCATAGTCAAAAAAGACAAAATACTCCTGCTAAAAAGAAACAAAAGGCCATACCAAGGATACTGGGGAATGCCAGGAGGCAAATTGCACCTAGAAGAAAGCATAGAAGAATGCGCGCTAAGAGAAATCAAAGAAGAAACAGACCTGGACTGCACGTTCTCACACATAGCAGCCATAGTCCACGAGAGAGTAAAAGAACAAGAAATGTATAAGCATGCTTTTCTGCTGTTCTTCGTCGTAGTAAAACCCAAAACTGAAAAGATAAAAGAAGGAGACGAAGGAAGACTGGAATGGTTCCCGCTCAAAAGTTTACAGCCAAGCAGAATAATACCATCAGACTACCAAATGATCAAAAAACATCTCAAAGAAATAGCGCACATCAACTGCGTAATAATGGAAGAAAAAGAAGAAAGAATAATAAAATTTGAGTCTACTAAAATTTAGACGCAAACCGTCCGACCAATGGAGTTGGCTTCATCTTCCCGCTGAACGCGTTCACAACACTGAGAATCCATAAGATGAACGTGACAATGTTCCAAATAGGAACGAGCGGAATGGTTATCACCAGCAATGTTAATGCAAATGTCAGCACGAGCATTGCAATTCCAAGAACTAATCCCTGTTTTGCATAATACATCGCGTACTTGTCACCCTTGTGTGCCAAATACACCAAGATAAATCCAATAATCGGCAGGGTTCCAATAAACGCCCATCCAGTACTCTGTTTTGCCATACTATCACCTCTTTAGTTGATAAGAAGAAGAGGGAATAGAGGGTTTAAAAGGGTTGCGGTTGGCACAAGGTTTAAATACAATTCTTACGGCATTAAACAAAAAGAGGCATCATGATAGTCTTCAAGTATGACAACGCGCTGATCCCAAAATCAAAAATATATTCTACAGCAAAAAAACTACTGCCGGAACTAAAAAAACTCAGTGCTGTAAAAGACTATTCTGATGACAGGTCAAGCATAATTCTGCCAGAACAAAACTTACGAATAGTTAACGCAGCAGTCTCACTAAAACAAAAATTGCATCCACAATTGATAGTTGTAGTAGGCATAGGCGGAAGCAACCTAGGAACAATAGCAATACAAGAAGCACTACTAGGAAAACAATGGAACCTGCACAACGCGCCAAGAATATTATATGCAGACACAGTTGATCCTGATGCATTGCAAGTAATAATAGAAGAAATGCAGAGTGTCTTACGACAAGGACGGCAAGTTATACTAAATGTTGTAAGCAAAAGCGGTACAACAACAGAAACAATAGCAAACTTTGAAGTATTATTGAACGTTTTGAAAAGGCATCGCCGGGATGCAGAAAAATACGTTGTAGTTACAACAGACAAAGACAGCAAACTATGGCAACTGGGAGTAAAAAACGGGTTTTCACTTCTAGAAGTGCCAAAAAAAGTGGGCGGAAGATACAGCGTGTTCTCGCCAGTCGGACTATTCCCGCTAGGAATGCTCGGAATCAATCTAAAAGAACTGCTGGATGGCGCGGCGTGGATGAAAGAGAAATGTCTGTCGAACGTTAAAGAAAGTCCAGCGGCAATAGGAGCAAGTCTCATCTATCTCCACAACAAAGCAGGCAGAAACATCTACGACCATTTCTTGTTTGCAACAGACCTGGAAAGTTTAGGCAAATGGTACAGGCAACTAATAGCGGAAAGCACAGGAAAAACAAAAACCAGCACGCCAACAGTCAGCATAGGAAGCACGGATTTGCACAGCATGGTGCAACTATATCTAGGAGGACCAGATGACAAGTTCACAAACTTTGTAGTCACACACTTCAACAACACGATAAAACTGCCATTTTATTCAGAATACAACGCGCTAGTTCCTGACTTACAGAAAAAAGAACTAAACCACATAATGCACGCAATACTGCACGGAACAATGATTGCTTACAAAAAAGGAAAAAGGCCGTATACAGAAACAAGACTGGATGGAAAAAATGCAAAAGCTCTTGGCGCATTCATGCAGCTGAAAATGATAGAAACAATGCTTTTGGGAAAATTATTGGACGTTAATCCTTTTGATCAACCAGCCGTTGAGAGCTATAAAAAAGAGACGAGACGAATACTCGTCAAGTAAAAACACTCTTAAGCCACACCCACAACCTTGCAAAAAAGCCCTTCTTCTCAGGCAATTCTTCCAAAGGCTCGTAAGGACCTGGCTTAACTTTCTTAAAAGTAATATTCTTTATAGGGGCGGGTTGTGGAGCAGGAGTAACATTGGCAGTTGTTACCTTCTCAACAACTGGAGTAGCATTCACAACAGAGACGTTGTTAGAAACATTCTTTGCCTTCAACTTCTGTTCGAAAAAAGCAGGAACACTGCCAGAATTAGACTGAACAATATATTCTTTTGTTTTAATGCTCGCGAAATTCTTCTCAGCCAAAAACTTGGCAGCAGCATGACGGTCCTTTTCATCCAAGCCAGTAATAAGAAGCTGCACTCTGCCATTACTCTCAAACAATTTAATATAGCCAACACTGCCTGCCAAATCCTTAAAACAAGGCTCAGGATTATTCAACAATTGGGCAGCAGCACGATTCTCACAAGGATTACCAACAACAATCGCATTATACTTCCTAATGTCCACAATCTCAGTATCAAGCGTCGAAGTGCCGACTTCAGTAGTGACGTTCTCAAATCTTGCAAGACTGGTGGAAATGATGGTAGCAGAGATAACATCCAAACTTGGAGCTTCCTCGCCAACAACATACTTTGCGGAAAACTTGCCAGCGCTGACAAAAAAAGTAGGCCAGTCAGAAAGCAAAGCAGCATTCACAACAGGCAAGAACAACAACAAAAGCCACAAAACCTTTTTCATAAAACAAATTTGAGCAGTTAGTTATTTAAAGATTATTGTTTATCATTAGAATATGAAAAAATTGTTGATACTTTTAATTCTAGTGAGCTGTGCATACAACCCCTCTGCAGTCAGGTACGTCATTGATGGAGACACTTTAGTGCTAAATAACGGAGATACTATAAGATTGTCAGGCATAGACGCGCCAGAAAAAGGAGACGTCGATTACGACAGGGCAGCATATGAATTACAGAGAAGAATAATCGGCAGGCAACTAAAACTGGAAGGAACAGAAGAGGACAAGTACGGCAGAAAATTGCGCTTTGTGTATGCAGAAGGCGTAAACGTGAATGTAGAACTAGTAAAATCAGGTTGGGCGAGAACAATGATGCACGAAGGAACAAAATACGAAGCATTATTGAACAAGGCACAGGAGGAAGCACGCGCGAACAAAAAAGGACTCTGGTATATGGACGACACTAGCTATAAAAGACTGAGCCATAGGTGCGCAGAACTCGGCTGCCCGCTAGGAACAATAGCCGTAGCGAGCAAATACGGAGACGTTTTCTATAATTGCGCCTGCGGGTCAACATTCGCCATAGGCAAAGAAAACATGGCGTGCTATGAAACACTACAAGACGCCATCGCAAAAGGATTAAGAGAGACGAAAAGATGCTAGGTTAGCCAAGAATTACAAAAACTATCTTTCGTAAATTAAGGGGATACGCAAGTCAGGCTTGTCCTTAACAGACGAAATTCCAAAACCTACAAAAGCAGAAACGCCCCAGCCCGAACCTCCCCTGTGCGGGTCGTCGTACCAGCCTTCTACGCCTACCTGAAATTTGCCTACAGGATTTAACAACAATCTTGTGCGCACCTCTGTTCTAAGTTTCTTAGAATCATCGTCCCTGATGGACAGAAGGAGCCAATAGCCCAATAAGTCTTTGGCCTTTTGGTCTCCCATGGTTTCTAGGAAAACAGTTGCTCTGCGAGACCTGACCCTGTTCAAATCTTTAAGAACATCGTATTGAATAAAGCCGTCAAGGCCCAAACTGGTTCTCGCTCCAACGTACTGCTTTATACTGCCATCAAAATAAACTAAGTTGTAGTCCTTAGACACTCCGGCAGCATCATACCAGTCACCAGAATTAAATCCTGAAGAAGCAGAAGCCTGCGCTTCAAAGCCAAAAGAAGGCAAGGCAAACCTTGCCCGGCCGCCGAGAACCAATGTGCTAACCCCTTTTGGCTCAATTTGCAGATTATGAGAGTTAAAAATACCCCAGCCAAAATAAGTACCAATATCCAGATACTCATGTTCGTTGTTTAACAAAACTCCAGAAAGACTAATCCTCAGCTGATTCCTCCAGAACGTTGCATCCTCGCCTGGCTGCTTAACATATCCTTGATCGTGGTTGACGCCAAAGCTAAATCGCATATAGTCCATGGGAAATTTTTCTTTCTCTGGAATAAAATCGACAAAAAGTGCCAGTGACCCAAAACTAAAATCTTCATTCGCAGTTCCATTAATCAAAGCGTAGGCTTGAGGTACAGTAAGACTGAAGGAATCCTCGCCAGGCTTAGCAAATGCGCTGCTTGTTTTCTTCCGAGGGCTGCTTTCTGGTTTGGGTTTGGAGGAATCTATGCGTTCTATCAGACCAGGTTCTTCGGAAGGCTTATCGAGCCTGTTTTGAGGCTTGTCGTCAAAGCCACCTGGCGGGGCGGGTTCGGGCTTTTCAGAAGGGCTCTCACCTGCAGGTTTGGGCGGAGGAGACTTGTGTTTGGGCTCTTCCCCAAAAGTGTCTACGCCCTTTGGTCTTGAATTATCCTCTCTTAATTTTTTTGCCTCTTCTTCAGCTTTAGCATAATCACTCTTGGTTTTTTCATTCTCTTCTTTTAACCCCTTAATCTGGCGCTCGGCTTCTTGATACTTCTCCTTCGTTTCATTCATTTCTTTTTCAAGCCGGGAGTATCGCGCATCATTTGTCCTGCCCTGCTCTGCCAAACGGTTTCTCTCCTGGTCAAGAGAGTTATAGGTTTCCTTGAGTTTGTTAAACTCCTCTTGAAGTGTTGAGTAAAGAGAATCTTTCTTTTTAGCTTCCTCTTTGAGCTCCCTGTTTTCAGTTCCCTCCTTTACCAGCTCGTATTCATACTTCATCGCTTTCCGCTCTTCCTCGCTAAATGCTTTCGTCAAACTATCGACTTTGCCTTCCAGCTGCTCTGCTTTCTGCCTTAAATCAAGAACCTCGCGCTTGTCCGGCATCTTTTCAAGATCAGCAATTCTGCTGTTTGCCAATTCCAAATCGTGGGCTGTGCGCAAATACTGCTGAACGCCTCCATAAACAGCGGCAGAAACTGCCAGAACAGTAGCGCCAACCCATGCAAGATGGGGAAACAGAATTCTTCTGAAATAAAGCCTGTCCACCATTCTGCCCTCTGTTCTGTCTTTATGGTCAAGTTCTGCCAGCATATCCTGCAAACTTTTGTGGGCCAGGTTCATGTTTTCACCTGTGATCCTGGCAAATCTGATATGGGCAGATTAAGAGGAGGAACTGGTTGCCGAGCAACTTCTTCTATGTTTGGCCCTGTCACCGGTGGCGTGCATGATTCCTTCTTGGCTTTGATCTTTGCTCGAAGAGCATATAATTTTTTACTCAGCTGGTCGTCGCTTCCAAACCTCCTTGCCGAATCCTCAGACAGCTTGTCCGCCACGGCTTCCAAAGTCGTGAAGTACTGCTGAGGAGTTGAAGGAGCTGAGCCTTCAGACTTGAGTGACTTCATCTTGCTTAACAGCTTTGAAAAAGACCTGCGTCTGAAATACGCGTTAACAAGTGCCATCTTGGATTCGTCTGAAGGAGTAAAATTGAACTTCAATGCCTGCTCGGCGATTTCCTTAAGCTTGTATTGTAGAAGTTCGTTTGCCAAGCCTTGGTATTCAGATTTCATCCTTTTGATGCACTGACCGGCCTCATCGAGCCGTACTGAACAGCGGTTAATCGTCTTTGTTTCTGAGTCCAAAGAGACATCTGTCGTAAAAAGTTCAAGCAGCGTTGGGGCTGGTTCGTATTTGCCGCGCTCCATTTCAATCAAGGAAGTCAATGACTTCCAAGGCTTTTGTTTGCTTAGAGTTTCCTGCGAAACCTGACCACTTTGCACAAACAGCTTCATTTCATGAAGCTTGCCTGTCTCAATGAATAAGTTGCCAAGAGTGCCAACGCTTCTTAGCCGTATTTCATCAGGGATTTTATATGGAACATGATCTTGCCAGACCTGAATAAATCCTCTTGCAAGGGTCTTGTACTCCTCGATTGCTCCTTCGGTCTGCCCAGCAGAACAATATGCCTCAGCAAGCCACTCCCTGATTTCTGCATCTTCTTTCTGTCTGAGTAAGAATTCCTTGCAGTGCTCTATAATCTTCCTTTTGAACGCAGCAGGATCTTTTGCTTTTTCAACTGCCCTGCACCGCTGAATTACTTCGCGCCTTACTCTAAGATTGTGAGAGTCCTGTTTCAAGGATTTTTCCAGGCGTTCAATCGCAATATTTTGGGTGC
>CAZXKS010000006.1:0-12389 GCA_964641265.1 uncultured Methanosarcinales archaeon
CCTGGTATAAAGCATCCTTGTTCGTATTCGTCTATCGTGTAGTTTATGCCTGCGTTTCTTAGTGCTGTTTCTATTGCTTGTCTTATTTCTGTGAATGTTGCGTTTGAGTGTGCTGTTGCTGCTGCGAGGTGTTGTTCGTCTTCTTGTATTGTTACTAGTCCTTGTTCAAAAATTTTTTGTGGGTAGTCTACGTGTTTGTTTTTTGATAAAAACTCTAGTAGTTGTGGCAATATCCATGTTCGTACGCACGAGTATGTTTGTGATATGAAGTTTTCTATTTCTATTGTTCCTGGGTCTGGAGAGCTTGTTTTGTCGTACAGCAGTTCTTTGTTTGATAAAACCGGGCTTAGGATTTCTTGGTATTCTAGTCCTGTCCATAGTGTTCTTTGCGTGTCGATTTTTTGTTGTATTGGGAATGTGCCTCCTATTGTGTACGAGGTCATTGGTAGCGGTTCAAACTTATCATACCCATATGCGATTCCTATGTCTTCTATGATGTCGACTTCGTGCATTATGTCGTTTCTGTAGCTTGGGATTGTTACAACGCCTTTGTTGTATTCGTACCCCATTTTTTCCAGCATTTTTTTTATTTCTGCCGAGTTTAGTTTTATTCCTAACAGTTTTTCCACTTCTGTTTCGTTTAGTTTTATTTTTTTTAGAGCTAGTGTTGGTGTAATGACTTTTTTGCCTGAATATTCTATGGCCAGTGGCTCTATTTTGAATCCTCTTTCTGCCAACGCATACGCAAAGATATTCGCCACAAGGTTCACTGATTCTTCGTCTGTTCCTGTTGTGTCGAAAAACAAGCTTTCATCTCCTGATTGTAGTTTGCCTGTTTTTTCGCTGTTGATTATTGGTATTAATGATAGTATTTCTTTTTTGGCGTCTACAAACACTGGGTAGAAGCTTTCATTCTTAATCAGGTGTCCGTATTCTTTTCCTTTTGGGTGTTTTTCAAGTGTTTGCCTTAAGCTCATTGATTGGTGGAATTCTAGTGGTACAAACATTTCGCTTGGGCTTGCTGCTCTGCAATATACTGGGAATGTTATATTTTTTAGTGGGTATACTCCGATTGAAATCTTCTGTCTTTTTTTCCCGAAGTTTTCTGCTAGTTTTTCTTGCAATTGTATTATTTGTTTTAACAAATAGTCATCTATTTTTTTGTTTGTTGCTTTGAAGCAGGCGATGTATGGCCTTATTTTTGTTAGTCGTTTGTCATATACTACTTTGTCTTTTGGTTTTTCTGTTTTTATGGAAGGTATTCCTTTGTGTTTTCCCAGTATGCCTCTGAAGAATCTGGCTAGTCCTTCTACGCTCCATAGGTATGGTAGGTTTGTGTCGTTGTATTTTACGGTTATTTCGTGGCTTAGGTTGGCTTCTAGTTCTGCTTTGGCGCAGTCAAGTAAGTGAACTAATTTTTTCTCGTCTAGTTTTTGTCCTACGAGCTTGTTTAAATCTTCTGGTGAGAATGTTATTGTTGGCATTTATATCACCGGTGTGTTGCGCAAAAATGCCAGGTCGTGTGAGAAGAGATCTCTTATGTCTTTGAATCCTAGTTTGAACATTCCTATCCTGTCTATGCCTAATCCCCATGCGCAGACGCTTATGTTCTTGCCCAATAATGGAACTACAACTTCTGGTCTGAATATTCCTGCCCCTCCTAGTTCTATCCATCCTAGTTGTGGGTGTTTGGCGTATAGTTCTGCTGATGGCTCTGTAAACGGAAAGTATCCAGGCACTATGCGTATTTCTTCTGTATCTGCGAATTCTTTTGCAAAGGTTTTTAGCAGTCCGACTAGGTGTCTGAACGTCATTCCTTCTTCCACTATTATGCCCTCTGTTTGGTTGAAGTCTGGTAAATGCGTCGCATCTATTACATCATGCCTAAAAACGCGCGTTATGCCGAAGTATTTTCCTGGTATTTGCAAATCCTTGGATGCCAGCATTCTTGCGCTACAAGCAGTTCCTTGTGTCCGTAAAACGTGCCTGTGTGTTCTTTGCACGTCAAACTTGTAATTCCACCCTGTGCTGCCCATAACACCGTGCTCGTGTGCTAGTTGGACTTTTTTGACAAGCTTCTCGTCCAGTTTGCCATATTTTGGTTCTTTTACATAATACGCATCATGTATGTCTCTGGCAGAATGGAATTGTGGCATGTATAGTGCGTCCATGTTCCAGAATTCTGTTTCAACTAAAGGCCCGTTCATTTCTTGGAAGCCGAGAGACATGAATTTCGTTCTCACCCAGTCGAGGAATGCTTTGTATGCTTGTTTTTTCCCTCCTGAGACTTGTGGCACGTTTATTTTGACGTCGTATCTTCTGAATGTTTTGTTTTTCCATTCTCCTGTGCGTAGTACTTGTGGATTTATTGTGTCTACTATGTTTTCGTCTTTTACGCCTAGTGCTATGAGTTTTTGGCCTATTTCTGTCAGGCTTGCTTTTTTTATTCTTCGCACGTCTATTTTTATGATTTGTTTTCGTTTTTTGAGTTGTTCGAATGCATGCTTGTCTTCTGCTGCTAGTTGCGCTGTTTGGAGTGGAAATGTCATTTTGAGGAATTTTTCTTCTAAGAATTCTGTCTTCAGCAGTTTTTTGCCTTGTTCGGTTATTTTTGTTTTGATTTCTTTGTCTTTTAGGATTAGGATCGCGCCTTTTTGTCTTAGGAGTCCTATGCAGATGTTGACTTCTTCATTTGTTAATCCTGCTTTCTCGGCCAGTTTTCCAAGTGGGATGTCTTTTTCCAATAAAACGGCCAGCAGCCTTCTCTCTGGGAGTCCTTTTTTTAGGTATTCTTGGCCGTTTTTGTCAAGTGAGACTATTTCTTGTGGTTCTGTTGTTATCGTGACTGCTTTTTTGTTTTCAAGCCATTGTAGTGCTCGCATGGCTTCGACTTCTTTTAGTCCTGCAGCTGCTGCTAGGTCTTCTAGGTATGAGTGCTTTGCGAGCTCTGGGAGCACGCGTCGCTCATACAGGTGCAGGCTTTGTGCGAGCTTTTTGGTGTCCATATAGTGTCCATAAATAGAAAATAGAAAAAAAAATTATTTGAAAGACGGGTCTTTCATGCCTTTCCATGCAATGTTGAACATGCCTTCAAGCGCGCTTGCAAAAAAGGGCGTGTTCACCCAGATGCCCACGTCGTATGTTGGGTGTACTTCCTGGTCGTCCATTATCATAAAGACTAGCTCTTTGCCGTCTACGATGCAGAACCGCGCCTTGCTGTCCGTGTGCTTGACCTCTGCTACGCTCGATATGTCTTTGACCGCGTCCTTGGTTTCTTTTGTGAGTAGTGCTGCTATTCGTATTTTAACGCCTTTCTTCTTTAGTTTTTCAAAGACTGGCTTTAGGCCTTCTACTTTTCTCATTAGTCCTTGTGGTGTCGTCATTATTGTTACGCTTTTTTGCGCGTTTCTTATTGTTAATTCAAGGTGTGAGTATAGGTTGTGCCTGCCTCTTAGGCTTCCTGAGAGTTCTGTTGGTTCTACCAGTTCTATGCCTTGCGTGTGTAGTGTGTTTAGTTCGCCGAGTACATCCGTCTTCTTGAGATCTTCCAAACGCTTTACCCTTTCCATTGCTTCTTCGTTTAGGTTTTTCTTTACTCTTTCTAGTACTTCTGCTGGCGCTACTGCGATGTATTTGATTGGTTTGCCTAGTTTCATTATTACGAATCCTTTTCTTTCTAGGCTTTCTAGTACGTCGTAGCTTCTGCTTCTTGGTACGTTTGCTATGTCAGAAAGTTCTCCTGCTGTTGCCACTCCTCGAGATAGCAACGCAGTCCATATTTTGACTTCGTATAAGTTCAGGACGAAATAGCGCCTGAGTTTGCTTAAAAACTCTTCTTTAACAATCATCTATCCCTCCCCCCTTTTTGCAACGAGAAAATGAAGTTTTTCACTCCGGTTTTCCCGTAACACGTTTTTGTTATTCGCTTGAGGTAAAACAGTCCTGTATTAAAACTTTTTGGTCGTACTTTTTATGCTTCTATTAGCTCAAGCAGTACTCCAGCAGGGGGTTGCCACTCTGAAGTCACACCATTATGATAAGGAAGATGTATTTAAGTTTTTAGGGTGTCAAACATCAGAATTCGAATGGTTAAACATCAATGATTATTTATTCGTATGATAGTTTGTAGCGCAATAATGCTGCCATTCCTCCCAGACCATCTATCTTTTTACCGCCGATGTGTTCTCCTGAGATTATGATGACTTTTCCTTTTTGTCTTTCTACGCTTCGCATTATCGCGTCTGCTCTTTCAAACTTGTTTTCTTGTCGCAGTTTTTGTATTAGGGTGTCTGTTACTAACAGGGTTTCTATTGCTCCTGCTTTCGCTGTTTTTTCTGTTGCGTTGATGCCGTAAACTACTGCTCCTTTTTTGGCTATTTCTTGCATGATTTTTTCTACAAGCAGTAATTCTTTTGAGATTCTTTCTTGTTTTAGTGCTGTTTGGACTTCTTCTCTTTTGAGAACTTCATCTATGGCACTTTCGTCGACTGATGAGCATGTGGCTTGTACGATTTTTTTCCTGAGTGTTTCATTCTTTAGTACTTTTAGCAGGTCTTCCTTCCAGAATGCTGGGCTTGCCAGGATTATGAAGTCTAGTTTGTATCTTTCGTCGTATTGTTCTAGTTGTTTTATTATTTCTTCGTAAAAGCTTGTCTTGACTTTTGTGGTTATGCGTTTTCTTTCAACTTCTCCTTTTATGTGCGTTAGTATTTCTGCTCCTTCTCTTTTCATTCTTGCAAAGTATGCTTCTTCTCTGTCAAAGATGCATATGAGGATTTTTGGTTGTTTTGTCTCTGATGCTTCTTCTAGTCTTTCTAGTTGGTAGCCGTACCAGTGCTCTTTTTGTATCGTTAGTATTGTGCCTGGTTCTATTGAGAATGTGTGATAGCTTCCGTGTGGCACGTCTTCTGGTCCTTCTAGTATTTTTCCGCTGGCTCTTAATGCGTTTGTTGTTTTTGAATACTCTACCTTTTCAACGGTAAGCACGATGTATACCATTCTTTTTTGGGCTTCTGCTTCTTCTGTTGGCTTGATTTTTCTTGGTGTTTTGCCTTTTATTATGTCTCCTTTGTCTATTAGCTGTGATAAGTACCATGAGTCTTCCGGGGTTTCTACATTTACCTTTATTTCTCCTTGTTTTAGGTTTTTGCTTATTATCTTCATATAGCTGGTTCACAGAAGCAAGATTTAAATACTATTCGATATGGTGGAGATTTGTCAAAAAAGGTGATTGCATGAGCAAGCGCGGTCAGAAGATTCAGAGTGGAACTCCTGCTGCTGCACTTATAGGCATTATCACTTTGCTTTTCATTTTCTATATTTTGTTCTTGCCTCCTGAGGAGAGGAGGGCTTTGCTTGAGGGCGAGAATGCTACTCTTGAAGAGGCTGAGCGAATGCTTTTGGACGAGGCTCCTGGCAGGCTTACTTTTACTGAGAAGAGTGTTTTTGATCATAATATTCCTAATATTTATTTGGTCGAGACTCGTAATGCGGTTGTTCTGGCTCAGGAAAATCCTTTTATTGTAAGAAGAGGCTGGTTCAGCGAGCAGAAGAAGACTGTGCTGTTCACGATTGAAAATCTTGAGAATACAGAGAATGTGATTTTGAGCTTTCAGACTCCTGAGCGTGCTGGAATTTTGGTTATCTTGCTTAATGGCAACAGGATTTTTGAGGGTGCTGTGGCTGTGCAAAATACTCCTCCTGTTCTTCTTCCAAAGCCTTTGTTGAGAACTGTAAACCAGTTGGAGTTTTCTGTGGAAGGTGGGCTTCTTTCCAGGAAGAGGTATGCTTTGTCTGATGTAAAGGTTATTGGCGATATTACTGATGTTAAGAAGCAGGTGGCTACTAATACTTTCACTATTTCTGCTACTGAGTATGATAATTTGGAGTCTTCTTTCCTTGACTTTTTCCCTATTTGTGATCAGCGCGAGGTTGGCGTGCTTACTATTGAGCTTAATGGTAAGATTGTCTTTTCTGCCATTCCCGCTTGTGAGAGCTTGAACAGGCAGGACTTGTTTGTTGAAGATTTCAGGACTGGCAGGAATACTGTTCTTTTCAAGATTGACAGGGGCAGTTATCGTGTTGAGCAGATTCGCGTTCGGACTATTTTGAAGCCAGTCAAGTCTTATATCGATTACTTTAATGTCAAGGCCAGCTTGTATAACGATATTTTGGAGCGCGAGCGCCAGGTTATTTTGAGGATTGAGTTTGTTGATGACAAGCGTGTTAAGCGGGCCGAGATTAGTGTTAATGATAGGCGTGATGTTATTGACCAGCGTGAGAATGTTTACGAGCGCGATATTGGTTCTTTGTTACGGGAGGGCAATAACTATATTGAGATTAAGCCGTTGACCGAGCTTGACGTCGTCAGGCTTCTGGTGCGCGCTGATTAAGATGGGCTGGAAAGAAAAGTTTGTTGCTGTTCTCAACCCTGTTGCTGGCGCGGCATTGACGCTTAAAGAGAAGCTTCTGAAAAGTCCTAAGCTAGCCGTGGCTGCTGCTGGGGCAGGAGCTGCCGCTGTTGCTTCTGCAGCTGCAAAGCCTTCACCGCCGGCTTCCGCTCCATCTGGTCATGCTCCTGCTCAGCGTGTTTGGACTCAGCCCGCTATTGTTTTGATTGTTGGCTTTTTTGTTTATTTGTATTTTAGAATGCAGGGCTTTGCAACTTTGGCAAGATGGACGCTTTTGGCTGTTATTGCTTCTGCCATTGTTGGCGTGATTTTTGGCGAGCCCAAGAAGGCCTTGTTGGTTCTTGTTCTTCCTGCCATGATTTGGTTTCTTGACAGGATGAACATGTTAACGCCTGCTAATTCGTCGCTTGCTATGGCGGGTGTTGTTTTGATACTGTTGTTCAGTTTTGATGTTGCTAGGGAGTGGATTAATAAGATTTCTCATCTTGGTATTTTTGTTTTTGGAGGCATTTTGATCTTTTGGCTTTCTGCAGCAGCTCAGAGCCAGCTTGGTATCGAGTATCCTCACCTCATCACGACTGCTTTGATGCTTGCGTGGATATTCTATGTTGTGTCTAGGCCGACGCCTTGGAAATGGCTTGTTATACCTATTTACGCCATTTTGTTCTTTATTTTTTTCACAACTCCTGAGGTTTTTTCTCCTCCTGGCAGCCCTTTATACACTTCCATTATTTCTCAACGTGATGCTTGGAATGAGATGTTTTCCGCTTTTGGCCTTGTGGGCAAGGAAGTTGCTCGTGGTGTTCGTGAGACTTATTATTATATCGGGATTGGTGATTACGAGCAGGGTGTTGAGGCTCAGAGTGAGAAGCCTTTGGGAGTGTTTTTGGAGAAAGTTGATGTGAGTTCTAAGGTTGTTTCTATCGATGATTCGATAGATGTTTATGCTAACTTGCGTGCTGAGTCGTTTAAGGTGGAGCGTAATTTGTCTATTAATGTGAGGTGTTATGAAGATGGTTTTGAGGCCAAGGGAGAGAGGCAGGGTAATGTCTTGCCGGCCTCAGTGTTTAACGTTACCGAGTACGAGTTGCAGACGCTTGATTGTGTGTTTGATGCTAGAGATTTGGGCGAGGGCCCGCATCGTTTGACGTTGGAAGCTTCTTTTGATTTTGTTACGAGTTCTTATCTTAAGTCTTATTTTATGGAGCAGGAACGCATCCGTGCTTATAGAAGTCAACAGCTTGACCCGCTTGATGTTTTTGGTATTACTGATAAGATTCCGATTGCTGTTTTTACTGGTGGGCCTTTGAAGATTGGCATGGGTTTTGACCGTCTGCCTATCGCGCTTGTTCCTAACTATGGTCCTTCTTTTGGTATTACTTTTGATCGTAATTGGCTTGAGGGCGAGCTTGTTAATGTTACTAGCATTACAATTTCTGTTCCTCCTGGCATAGAAATTAAGACTGTTGATGGCCGGCCTGTTGAAAAGGACAAGTATTGCAAGGGGGGCGGCAAAGAAGAGTATGTTTGTACTTTGGATAAGGAAGAACTTCTTAAGAGGGTGTTCCCTGAAAAACCTGTTCCTGTGCCCAAAACTATCCGGGTTCAAACTTCTGTTACTGATATTAACACTGTTTTGGCTGATGCTCCCTTGTCTATCAGAAGCTTTAAAGTTACAGCGCAATATGTTTATAGGATTAAGAAGCAAATCAGTGTTACCGTGCGCAAGGTTGTGGTACCAAAAACATGAAAAAACTCGTAATTGTTTTGTTGTTGTTGGTCGCTTGCCAGATTGCTCAGAGGCCTGCTAAACAGCCTGCTCCTCCTGAAATTTTTACTGGTACTTCTGCTCTTGAGCTTTCTTTTGCGCCTATTTCTATGAGTGATGTGATGATGTGCAGGCAAGCTGATGTTTTTGTTAATTTTAGGAACACTGGCGCTTTTGACATAAAGGATGGTGTTTATTCTTTTATTGTTGAAGACCAGGTTTTGAGACCTGTTGGTGAGCGTCAGAAGAAGTTTTCTCTTGAGGGCAAGTCTCAGTTTGTTCCTCCTGGTGGTTTTGAGCAGGTTGCTTTCAAGTTTCAGAGTGTTGGCTTGCCCGAACAGCTTGAGTCTTATTTTTCCCCTGTGATTTTGCAGGCTTGTTATAAGTACAAAACTTTTGCTTCTGCACCTGTATGCATTGATCCTGACCTTCAGAATCTTAATCCTCGTAAGCCTTGCCGTTCAGAAATTGTTGGCTTGGCTGGTGGTCAGGGCGCGCCTGTTGCCGTAACGCGGGTTGAACCTATTATGGAGACTGTTCCTAATAGTGATAAGGTTAGGCCTGTTTTTGTTGTTCACTTGAACAATTTTGGCACTGGCCAGGCCATTATAGAGAAAAATGTTGAGCTGGCATGCAGTGCTGGCAGGGAAAAAGTTAAAGATTTATTGGTGAGCCTTGTTGATGTTAAAGCCAGGTTGCAGGGCAAAGAGCTTATGTGTGTTCAAAATCCTGTTCGTCTTGTGCCTGGTGAAGAGGCCTTTGTTCACTGTGAGAGTGATGCGCTCGCGTTCGGCTTGGCAACTGGTACTTTTAGTACTGTTTTGGAAGTTGAGCTGAGCTATGGTTATGTTAATAGTGCGGTCTGGCCTCTTACGATAAGTCGCCTGCCTGGTCAGGGCAAGTGTCCTTAGCTACCAAAAAGTATTTATAAGGTTATGATTGAGGGATGTGTATGAAAAAGAGTGCGATTTTGTTTTTCTTGTTTTTACTAGCTGCTTGTGCTCCTAGACAAGCTGAGGTTTCTCAGCCTGTTGATTTCAGAACAGGCTCTCAGGGTCTTTATATGGGGTTTGTGCCTAACTTGCCTCCTCCTAGGTTGTTTGCGCCTGGTCCTTTTGATGTCATGCTTCGTGTTGAGAATCGTGGCACTAGCCCTCTTGGTGGTCCTCTTGATACCATCTATCTTTCTGGCTTTGATAATACAATCATTACTGGTATTTCTACTACTGGCTTGCGCATTCCTGTTTTGGAGGGCAGGGGTCCTTTTGTTCCGCAGGGCGGCATTGATACTGTTAGTTTTAACAGGCCAACTCCCACTCTTACTTCTTTAACTGGCAGGCGTATTGACAAGTACGTGCCCACTATCTTGGCTACTGCTTGTTATAGTTATGAAACTGTTGCTAGCGCTCAGGTTTGTGTTGATCCTAATCCTTATGCGGCAACGAGTGCTGCTAAAGTTTGCACTCCTGCTCCTGTGGCTACTGGTAGTCAGGGCGCTCCTATTGCTGTTACTAATGTTTTAGTTGATGCTTCGCCTGGCAAGACGAGGTTTACGATTAATATTCAGAATGTTGGAGGCGGTGATGTTTTCAGGGAAGGCGCTGAGTTCTTGACTAAGTGTAACCCGTATAATCCTGGCTTGTCTTTTAATGAGATTGATTCTGTTCAGGTTGCTGATGTTCTTATATCTGGCAGAAGTCTTTTGAACACTTGCCGTCCGCGTGATAATACCGGCCATATTCGTCTTACAAATGGTCAGGCTCAGCTTTTCTGTGAGTTTCCGACCCCTCCTGGTCAGAATCCTTACTTGACTCCTTTGAACATAATTTTGAGGTATGGTTACAGGCAGAGTATTTCCACGATGGTTGAGATTCGTCCTACTCCGTAAAGTTTAATAATGAGGAGTGAGCTTTAAAGCTAAAATGAGGAGATTGGTCGTTATTTTGGTTTTGTTGTTTCTTGTTACTGCTTGTAGGCCTGGTGAGAAGAAGCAGTTGACTATTGAGAGTCCTTTTGCTGGGGGAAGTCAAGGCTTGGTTCTTGATTTTCAGGATTTGAGAAAGGATGTTTTTGATGGTGGTAGGGATCCTTTTGATGTGATCGTGCGTTTAGAGAATAAGGGTGAGGCTTTGGTTAAGAAGGAGAACGTTAAGGTTAAGCTTTCTGGTATTAATCCTGCTGAGTTCGGCAAGTTGGAAGAAAATCTGTTTATGAACGCTCCTGATGACGCGATTGAGATGCGCAAGGATCCTCAGGGCGCTGTTTTGCCTGGCCCGCCTGTTTTTGTCGAGTTTACTGACTTGAATCATATTAGTCCTATTGCTGGTGCTTCTGCTCAGTTTACGCTTCGTGCTGATGTTTGTTATCTTTATCGTACTAAGACCGTTAGCAAGTTGTGCGTGCGCGAAAATATTTTGACTCCTCCTCCTGGAGGTATTTGTGAGATTAATGAGGACAAGCCCGTGTTTAATAGTGGCGCTCCTGTTCAGGTAGCAAATTTCAAGGAGAGCGCGCGTGCAAAGGACAAGATTGGTTTTTCTTTTGAGATTAAGAATGCTGGCGCTGGTAATATTTTTGAGAGGAATACTTTCTGTGATCGTAGTCAGCGCAAGAACGAAAACAGGGTTTACGTTACCATCGCAACTGGCCTTAGTGGTTTGAGCTGTACGGGCTTGGAAAGCACTGGCAAGGGTGCTGAGGGCTTTGTAACGTTGTACGATGGCACGAAGATTATTTCTTGTTCTCAGCAGGTTTCTGGCAGGTCTGATTTTGAACAGCTTGTTAATCTTGAAGCAATTTATGATTACGAGCAGAGAAAAGACACAACTTTGACTGTTAAGAGTTCTGGCGAAGGAACTTCAAGTTAAATGCATAAAGATCTCGCGCTTGTGCTTTTCTATAAAGATGATAGAATTCTCATTCAGGATCGAAGAGACATTAGCAAACTTGGCGAGGAATGGGGCTTTTTTGGCGGGAGTATTGAGCAGGGAGAGAGTCCTGAGCAGGCCGTTGTTCGAGAGACAAAAGAGGAGCTTGGTTACAAGTTAAGTGACTTCACTTTTGTCAGGCAGTCTCATCATTCCTACAAGGATTGGACTTTTACAATTTTCGCTTTTATTGCTCCTTTGCCTGAACTGAGTGCTTTTGATCAGAAAGAGGGCCAGGGTATGAAATTAGTAACTGAGCAAGAAGCTGTGAAGTTGAAGTTTAATCCTCCTGATTATGACATAATAAAATACGTCTTTGAATTTTTACGTTCCGGCAAGCACAAATTGGGCTAGTAGTGCTTCTAGTTGTACGAACTCGTCAGATCCTTCTACAAGTCTGAATTCTGTTTCTCCGCATTTGTCTATTAAACCGACTTTTTTTCTGCCGTCGATTTCTAGGCTCCAGATTTCGCTTTGTATTTGTTTTATCGCGTCTAGGCCTGATAAGCCGTAGCGCAGCATGACGTCTAGTAGTTTTTCTCTTGCTTTCATGAAATCTCCTTTTAGTGCTGTGATTAGTACTTCTTTTATTTCTGCTGGCTCTGCTACTGATGCGAGTGAATAGATTACTTCCGGTGTTATGTTTTTTTCTACTGCCGCGCAGCTTTGTAGTATGTTTGTTGCTCTTCTGCAGTCTCCTTCTGCCACTTGGATTAGTGCTTTTTTTGCTTCTTCAGTCATTGTTAGCTTTTCAGCTTTGACAACGTGATTTATTAGTTCTAATACGTATTCGCTTGCTAGTGGTTTGAATCTGAATACAGCGCACCTGCTTTGTATTGGGTCTATGATTTTGCTGCTGTAGTTTGCTGCCAGTACAAATCTGCACGTGCTGGTGTGGTTTTCCATTGTTCTTCTTAGGGCTTGTTGTGCTTCTTTTGTTAGCGCGTCGCACTCGTCTAGGAAGATTATTTTGAATGG
This sequence comes from uncultured Methanosarcinales archaeon, assembly GCA_964641265.1. Taxonomy (GTDB): domain Archaea; phylum Nanobdellota; class Nanobdellia; order Woesearchaeales; family ARS49; genus CABMGU01. The sequence continues at coordinate 12,084 of CAZXKS010000006.1, forward strand.
CACGTTTCCTATGGCTTTTGTTCTTGCAAAGTCTTTGACTTTTACTCTTACAACATCTATGCCTCTTTCATCGCTGGAGTTTAGTTCTAGAAAGTTTTCCCTATAGGCAGTTCCGAATAGTTCTCTTGCGATTACTAGTGCAAGTGTGCTTTTGCCTACTCCTGCCGGTCCTGAAAACAAAAGGTGTGGGAAATTTTTTTGTTTGACGAATGCTTTTAGTTTTGCAACTATTTGTTCTTGCCCTTTGAGTTCTGTGAAGTTTTTAGGGCGGTATTTCTCTGTCCAGATTGTTGAGTCTTCTGCCAT
>CAZXKS010000006.1:12489-30992 GCA_964641265.1 uncultured Methanosarcinales archaeon
CTGCTATTATACGATGTCTTCTTCTGAAACTACTAAGAAGTCTCCGATGGCGATTACTGCGCTGAATGGTATTAGTAGGTCTCCTTCTTTGCTTTTTTCAAGCTCGAGCTTTTCGGTGTATTGTGTGGGATTTTTTAGAACTAAGTGTATTAGTTCTCCTGATTTGACTTCGAATATGATGTCTCCTACATCTCCAAAGCGCTTGCCGCTTTTGCTTACTACCGTTTTTCCTATCATTTGTTTGGAGAACTTTTTTTGATCGTCAACCATCGTATCACCTTTCTTGAATGATAACAGGTTTCATATGGACGACATATTTAAAGCTTGCGGAATGCGCTAGCTTTCCGGAAACCCCCGCCGAAGCCCCGCTTCGGTGATGGCTTGCGGAACACGCACGTGTTCCGGAAGTCTGCTGAACGCGCGTTCAGCGATACTTGCGGAATGCTCGTGCAAAGATTTATAAGAATACGTACGAATTTTACGCACCGATGAAAAACGAGGAGCGATTTGAACTTATAAAGCAGGTTGGCGAGGAGATTATTACTGAGCCTGAGCTTGTTAGGGTTCTTTCTGAGAAGAAGAGGCCTGTTGCGTATGATGGTTTTGAGCCTAGTGGCAGGATTCATATTGCGCAGGGCTTGATGCGGGCTATTAATGTTAACAAGATGACTAGGGCTGGTTGTGTCTTCAAAATGTTAGTAGCTGACTGGCATGCTTGGCTGAATAATAAGTTTGGTGGAGATTTGGATAAGATTCAGCTTGCTGGTGATTATTTTGTTGAGGTTTGGAAGGCTTGTGGTATGGACTTGGAGAATGTGAAGTTTGCCAATTGTAGTTCTTTTGTTGAGGACCAGGAGTATTGGAAGAAGGTTGTTCAGGTTTCCAGAAGTACTACTATTCAGCGTATGCTGCGTTGTGGGCAGATAATGGGCAGACAGGAGGGTGAAATCCAACACGTTTCTATGTTGTTGTATCCTGCAATGCAGGCTGCTGATATTTTTCAGCTGGAAGTTGATATTTGTCAGCTTGGTATGGACCAGCGTAAGGTGAATATTTTGGCTCGTGAGCTTGCTCCTAAGTTTGGTTTTAAGCCTCCTGTTGCAGTACATCATCATATGTTGATGGGCTTGTTGCAGCCTCAGGCTGATGGTAAGGATGCGGTTGAGAGGACTATTGCGTTGAAGATGAGCAAGAGTAATCCTGAGAGTAGTGTTTTTATGGATGATTCTTCTGATGATATTAAGCGGAAGATTTCTCGTGCTTGGTGTCCTGAGAAACAAGTTGTGGAAAATCCTATTCTTGAGTATTGCAGGTATATTTTGTTTGAGCGTTTCAAGAATGTTAAGATTAAGAGGCCTGCTAAGTTTGGTAGTGATGTAGAGTTTGCTTCTTATGTTGAGCTTGAAGGGGCTTATAGTGCTGGTAAGGTTCATCCTATGGACTTAAAGAATTCTGTGGCTGAGTATTTGGATAAGTTGATTGAACCTGTTCGCAAGCATTTTTCAAAAGGAAAGCCTGCTAAGCTTCTTGAAAAAGTTAAGAGTTTTGCAGTTACACGATGAAGTTGCCCGAGTTGCAAAAGTATTTGTCGGAAAAAAGTATAGAGCTGGCATTATTTTTCGGACATGATCCTAACATTACTTATTTTGCCGGGGCTAAGCTGGAGTCTGGTTGTCTTGCTGTTCCTGTTTCTGGGAATCCTTTGCTTTTTGTTCCTGGTTTTGAAGCTGATAGGCTTGCAAAATCTGCTTTTTGCGAAGTTGTTAGGACTGATGGAAATTTTTTGACAAGTGTTTGTAAGGTTTTCCCTGCGAAAAGGATTGGCATTGTTTTTGGTTCTGTTTCTTATGCTCATGCTCAAACTGTTAAAAAATTATGGAAATCAGAGCTCGCCGGCATTGAAGGTGTTTGTAGGGATTTGCGTGTTGTTAAATCAAGTGAGGAGATTGCTAAAATTACAAAAGCGTGCGCGATTACTGATGTTTTGTTTGAAGAATTGTGTGCGAGCCTGCCTTTTTTCGTTACAGAGCTTGATGCTGCAAGTTTTCTTAAGAATCGTATTAGTCAGCTTGGTTTTGAGCCTAGTTTTCCACCAATAATTGCCTCGGGTACAAATGGTGCAATTCCTCATCATGTTCCAACTCATAGTAAGTTGTCTGGTTTTACTGTGATTGATTTTGGCATTGTTTACAAGAATTATTGTTCTGATATTACTCGTACTGTTTTTGTTGGCAGGCCTTCTGCAAAAGACCGTGAAATTTATGATAATTTGTTGAAAGTTCAGACCTCTTGCATAAAAAAGGTTTCTCCTGGAACTAGTTTGGAAGATATTGATGCTTTTGCGCATAAGTTGGTTGGAAAATCTTTGATTCATGGTGTTGGCCATTCTCTTGGCATTGATGTTCATGATGTCCAGCCTAGGCCTTTTGTATTGCAGCAGGGTAATGTGATTACAATTGAGCCTGGTACTTATCATGCTGGCAGGTTTGGAATTCGTATTGAGGATGATGTTTTGGTTACAGAGGAAGGCCCTATTGTTTTAACTAAATCTTTAAAGGATTTTATTGCCGTCAGTAGTAAGCTTTAAATACCCTATTCTCTGTTTTGTCGTCGATGACTAGCGATAAAGATAGTATAGCTTATGGTTACCAGACTGATGTGAGCGGTATCGAGGAGGAAAACCGTTTCTTGCGTGAGAGTGTTGAGAATCTTGAGCGCGAGTTGGAAAAGTTTAAGCGCACTCCTTTGATTTCTTGTGAGGTTCGTGATTTGATTGGTGATAAGGCTCTTGTTAGGCTGCCTAATGGTAATGAGTTTTTTGTTGAGGTCATGGAGGGTTGTGAAAAGCTTTCTCCTGGTGATAGTGTTCTTGCCGAGCAGAAAAATTTGACTGTTGTGCGCAAGATGCAGCATGTGCGTCGTTTTGATGCGGATAAGTTCGTGATTATTGAGAAGCCGACTATTTCTTGGGAGAAGGTTGGTGGGTTGAAGGAGCAGGAAAGGGATATTAAGGAGGTTATTGAGCTGCCTTTGCTGAAGCCTGAGTTGTTTAGGAAGGTTGGCATTGAGCCTCCTAAGGGTATTTTGTTGTATGGTCCTCCTGGCACTGGTAAGACTTTGCTGGCTAAGGCTGTTGCGGCTTCTACTAAGAGTACTTTTATTGAAATTGTGGGTAGCGAGCTTGTTCAGAAGTTTATTGGTGAGGGCGCTAAGCTTGTGAAGGAGATTTTCCAGCTTGCGCGTGAAAGGGCTCCGAGCATTATTTTTATTGATGAACTTGACGCGATTGCTGCTGTGAGGATTGATATTGGTACGAGTGGTGAGCGTGAGGTTCAGCGTACTTTTATGCAGTTGTTGGCCGAGATTGATGGTTTTGACCCGTTGGACAACGTTAAAATTATTGGCTGCACGAACAGAAAGGACATTCTTGACCCGGCCATAGTTCGTCCTGGCAGGCTTGATAGGCTGATTCGTGTTCCTTTGCCTAATGAGGAAGCTCGCAGGGAGATTTTCAAGATTCATACGATCAATATGAGTTTGGGCAGGATTAATGTTGAGAGGATGATTAAGTTGTTGGATGGTTTTAGTGGTGCTGAGATTAAAGCTGTTGCGACAGAGGCTGGTTATTTTGCAATCAGGGATAATCGTACTAAGGTTAAGGAGGATGACTTTTTGGCTGCTGTTCACAAGGTTTCTGTAGAAGTCGATATTGAAGGCGATGATTATTTGAAGATGTTTGGATAACTGCGCAGCCTATATTTTATCTTATCTCGGCATCCACGCATACTCTGTATCTTCTGATTCCTACTTGTTGTGTTTTAATAATGCGTAAGACTTTGCATTGTTTTGGCAGTTTTTCTGCTGGTTCTTTGAGGTTTTCTTCTGGTGCAAATGCGTAGATGTGGATTTTTGTTCCTTTTTTTGCGAATTTTAGCAGTGCTGGGACTATCTTGCTTCCTAGGTGTGGTATTGCTGATATTATTCTGTTGAATTTGCCTAGTTTTTGTTTTGTAATGTCGCCTTTGATTAGTTTGATGTTTTTTGTTTTGTTAATTCTCACATTTTCTAGTGCGTATTTGTGCGCTACTGGGTTTGTTTCTACTCCGACTATTTCTTTTGCTTTGCTGTGTTTTGCTAGCACTAGTGGATATGGTGCTATTCCCGATCCTGCTACCAATATTTTTTCTCCTTTTTTTACTTGTTTTGCTATGCGTAATCTTTCAGAGCCTAGGCGTGGAGAGTAATAGCATTTTGACACGTCTAATGAGAGTAGTACTCCGCTTTCTTTGTTTGTTGTTTCTAACTTTTTTTCTCCTGCGATGATTCTGAGTTTTTGCCTGCGATATTTGCCTTTGTATTCGCCAGCTTCTGCCGCTATTGTTCTCGCATTCTTTAGTAGTTTTAGTAGTGCTTGGCCTATTATTTTTTCTTTTTTCTTGAGTTCTTTTGGTATTTCTATTATGGCTATGTCTCCTACCAAGTCAAAGCTTGTTCGTAATGATTGCATTTCTTTTTTTGTCAGCTTATCTTTGAGCTCTTCGCGGAGTGTTGTCATACGAAGTCTCCTAGGCCTTTTTGGTGTTTGGCTGGTGCTATCGCGTCTAATGTTTTTTCTACTCTTTCTGCTCCGAAGTCGTGTTGCTCTACGAGAAAATGATAGACTTTTTTTCTGTCTACTGGGTTCCATTTTAGTTCGTATTTGTCGGTTACTGGCATTTTTTGGAATGTTTCTAGGACTTCTTGCCAATTAAAGTCTGGTTTTAATGCCGTAAATAGTTCTTCTGCGTTTTTGTGTTCTTTGACTAGTTTAAGGCCTTTCTTTGGTCCTATACCTTTTACTCCTCCTGGCGCGTAGTCTGTGCCTACTAGGATTGCCAGCCATATTAGTTTTTCTTGGTTTATTCCTAGTGCGTTGAGGTTTTCTTGTAAATCTATTAGCGTGGGCTCTACTGTTGTGTACGCTAGCTTTCCTGGTATTTTTCTTCTGCCTTCTATTGAGAGGTTTTGTATTAGTCTTGTAGCCCCGTATACTAGGCTGTCGTAATCTTGTGAGGAGACTACCCATCCTTGGCCTTGTTTTACCATGTAAGCTGCTTGTGCTTCGCCTTCACTTGGTGCTTGTATGCATGGAATCCCTAGGTTTGTTAGGAGTTCTTTTGCTTGTGCGACCATGTCTTTTGTTAGTCTTGATGTTCTGGCTGCATATTTCTGCATTGACTCAATGTCTTCTGTTGCGAGTGCTTCTTCGTACTTTTTTTCTGCTTCTTTTTTGAGTTCTGCTCTTTTTGCTAGTTCTTTGTGTTTTAGTTTTGGGGCTTCTCCGTCAAAAACAAATGCTAGCTTGATTCCTTTTTGCATTAGGTTTGTGACCCTTGAGAATAGTCCTATTAGGTGGCTTGTGACGTGGCCGTGGTGGTCTGTAAGCAAGTTTCCATCTCTTGCTCGTATTGTGCTGAGAAACTGGTATAGCATGTTGTAGCCGTCGACAATGAGTGTTTTGTTTGCTAGCTCTTGGATTGTTATTGGGTGCCGTATAATTATTTCTTTTAGGTTTACTCCCATTTTATACCTGTTTGACGGTTATGCCTTTTAGTTGTGAGAGGATGTTTTTGGCTTGTTTTGTTAGCTCGCCGTCTGTTAAAAGTATAACTGGTAGTTTTTTTATTTGTCCTTGTACGTATGCCGCGCTTATGTCTGCGTCTGTTATTTTTTTCTTGCTTCTTGCTTTGCAATAGTATGTGAGTTTTCCTACTGGAGAGTTTATTTCGATTAGTAAGTCAAATTCTGTTTTTTTCTTAACAACTGTTTGTTCATGTAGTGTTATGTTGTTCTGCGAAAAAAATGATTGTGTTCTTGTCCAGAAGTCGCCTGTCGGCTCTTGTTTTTTTGCTTGTTCTATCGGGGGTCCTAATGTTTTTTGTTCAACTTTTGGCTCTGGTTGGCGTTGTGTATGTTGTTCAGCCTTCAGCTCTGGTTTGCTTTCTTTCTCGGTGGCTGGTTCTAGTTTTTTTCTTATTTCTTCTTCTGCTTCTTTGTCGGTGAGCGAGTACCATTTCCAGAATGTTTCTTTTTTGTCTTGATAAGTTACGGTTAATGGTTTTGCAAAGTCTTTGATTTGCGCCAGTGATACTCTTGTTAGCGGGTCTGCTTCGTTTTCTCTTATTATTTTTTCTTCTTTTAGCTTTAATACTGTTCTTTTGTCTTTTTCGTTTAGGTTGTCTAGGTGGTTTAGTAGTTGTACTTCGTTTCCTGGTACGTAATATAATGGTGATCCTCCTACTTTTAGTGTGGAGGTTTTCAGTAGTCCTTTGGCGCACATTTCTGATAGCATTGCGCCTGCCATGATGCTGTTTGTGCCGAGTGATTTTGCTACCGCGCTGGGCAGTACTGGTGCCGTGCGTGCTAGCGTGAGTATTTTTTCTCTGTATTCCATAAAGAAACTGCAGTTATTGGCGTTATATAAGGATTATGGCATTACGGCCTTAACCAGCGTACTTCCCAGTAGCTTACGTCTCCTTCGTCGTCAACAACTGCTATTAGCAATCTTTTCTTTGTGCTGTGGGCTACTCTGTTTTTTGCTGCGAAGTCTTGCCATGTTAGTTTGGCTGATTCTTTGACCGGGTAGACTATCCATTTGGCGTGTTCTTCTCCTGGTTTGATTCCTCTTTCGTATATTCTGAAGTCTGCCCCAAATTTTAGTGCTGTTTTTATCACGTAGCCTCTGTTGCGGAAGTCTCTGAAGACTGCATATCTTGTCCAGAAGTCGTGTTCTTTTCGTGCCGCTTTTTTGATCAGGTTTTCTTGTGTTATTGGTTTTTTTCTTCCGTCAAACACTTTTAGTCTTTGTTTTTCTGCTAGGTATACTGCTTCAAGAAGTGATAGTTTTACTCTGCCGTCTGGTAAGAGTTTTCCGTAGCTGTTTTTTTCGCCTAGCTCTCTTGCTTGGGGGCTGCTTTCCGTCGTTACTTCATCTCCAACCATGAGTGCGTTGATTTCTTCCATGCTTGTTTTTTGTTGGAACACGTTTAAAAAGGTTTGCAATATATTTATAAACAATACTGAAGGAAAAGACTGTATGCAAATAACTTTTTTGGGCACTTCTTGTATGATGCCTACGAAGGAGAGGAACCCTAGTGCTGTTTTCCTGCAGTACAAGTCAGATGGTATTTTGTTTGATTGTGGGGAGGGCACTCAGAGGCAGATGAAGTTAGCTGGCATTCCGTTGTCTAAAGTTACTAGGATTCTTATCTCTCATTGGCATGGTGATCATGTTTTGGGCTTGCCTGGATTGTTGTTGACGATTGCGTCTTTGGACCTTACCAGGTCTGTTGAAATTTATGGTCCGCGTGGTAGTAAGAGGGCTTTTCAGGCTTTGTTTGGTGGGATTGAGTTTGAGACTAAGTTTAACATTAAGATTACTGAGGTTCACGAGGGTGTGTTTTTTGATGGCGAGGATTTCATGCTTGAGAGTTCTCCTATGAAGCATCCTGTTGCTTGTGTTGCTTTTGCTTTTGTTGAAAAGGATAGGCGAAGGATTAAGGTTGATTATGTGAAAAAGCTTGGCATTCCTGAGGGTCCTTTGCTTGGCGAGCTTCAGCGTGGGAAGAATGTTGAGTTTAAGGGCAAGAATGTTTTGGCAGACGACGCCACAACCACTATTAAAGGTAAGAAGCTTGTTTTTATGACTGATACTTTGATTAATGAGAATTGTTTTAAGCTTGCTGCTAACGCTGACTTGTTAATTATAGACAGCACTTATTCTAGCAAGTTAAAGGACAAGGCCATCGAGCACGGTCATTTGACTGCTTTGGAAGCTGCTCAGATTGCTTCAAGGTCTGGTGTTAAGAAGCTTGTACTGACTCACTTCAGCGCGCGTTATAAGAATACTTCTGAGCTTGAGGAAGACGCTAGAACTGCTTTTGATAATGTTATTTGCGCGCACGACTTTATGCGCATTACGCCTTAGATAGTCTGAAAAGCTAGGGTTTCCTGTACTGTTTTAGTTTTTTGCCTTTAATTAATCTTGACATGTTATTGTCTTGCTTTACCAGAAAATAATAGAAAAACAATCCGCTAATTAGGTACGGCAGCGATAAATAATATGCCGCCCGAAACAACAGGAATGTCAGCCAAACGTATTCAAGATATAGCAGCTGTTTTGAGTATTTGTTTGTTTTGATTAAAATAACCGCAATCCAAAAACTCCACAATAAAATTATCAACCATAATGCAAATTCTATTAATTGCATCGCTATATCAAATAACGAGAACTCGGAAAGCAGTTTTTCGATTATGGGCGAGAAATCGAAAGAGGTAAGCCAAAACACAAAAAGTAGGAACCAGGGGCTCAACAAGAGCATTAAAAGTGATACGATGAGCAATCCAATTCCTGTGTATCGGTAGGTTAAGTTAGGTGTGGATTTTCGCAAAGATTTGCCCGAGACACGGAAAAGCAATAACATCTCAAAAAAGGCAGGAATGAAGTAAAAATTATCAATTACAGATTTCCAAAGGGCGCCTAAGCCACTTAGTTCAGTTTCAAGAAGCAGTAAAGCAGTAAGTATGAAAAGAATGACTCCGGACGCAACTATGATGCCATCAATTATTTGCGTCCATGATGCCCAACTGACTATTTTGCCAAACTTTTTGCGCAAGGGACGCAGAGCCAGGCCATACATAATTACCAGAGGGCTCCACACCAAACTAAACAGGGCCATTGAAATTAAATGAGGGAGTGAAGTCTCATCTGTTTCAGGAGTATCTGCCCAATTCTCTACAGAAGACTCTAACGGCGGCAGCACAATTACCGCTATAATCATAAGAACAGCAACAATTTTCAATAACCGTAATTTTTCACGCTGCGCCAATACGTATATACCCAAATTTACAAAGACGATAGCAGTGGTATCTAGAATATCCAACCATGCCGCATAGTAATAGAAAAGCACAAGTTCAAGAATTAGAGATGCAAGAGCGACCCACGCAGCTGCACGAATTATTTTGAACATTTTGTTGCTTCACCTTGCGGTTTAAAATAACAGGCCGTCTTTATTTTTTCGCGGCCAGTTTTATGTCTCCTGCTTTGACTGTTTTTCTTCCAGCGTGTAGTGCGAATTTTACTGCATCTTGCGCTATGTTTTTCGCGTATTCTTCTAGAACTTCTTTCAGGGCTGCTTTTGCCTTGTCTGAAACGCGTTCTGCTCCTGCTTGTTTTATGATTTGTTCCATTGCTGCTAGCGGAATTAGTCTTTTTGAGAGTTGTGCCATCTTAAACCACCTCAGGAAGCTCAAATCGTGCTTCTTTATTTAATATTTTCCTTTTCCATCCTTATTTTATCATTTTCGACGTGTCAAAAATCGAAGATTTTTGATCACGCTCGGAAAGCTCTGCTTTCCGACGAACAAGCCCGTTTGAACGGAGTTCAGAGGGCGTTGGGAGGAGTGTTTTTGAGCGAAGCGAAAGTATTTATGCTGCAAAATGAATTATTGTCTTATGTCCAGTAAGTCTAAAGGTTCTAATGCGGAAAGAGAATTGATTCATTTGTTTTGGGCTACTAAGGTATGGACTGCTTGCAGGGTTGCTGGTAGTGGTAGTATGAAGTATCCTGCGCCTGATATTATTGCTAACAAAGAAGGTATTAATCTTGCTATTGAGTGCAAGGCTACGTCTCAGAATTACCAATATTTAGAAAAGCGTGAAGTTGAAGAGCTTGTTGTATTTGCTAAAATGTCTGGTTCTCGTCCTTTGGTTGCTGTTCGTTTTAATCGTCGTTCGTGGAAGTTTTTGGACGTTACAGATTTAGAAGAAACTAAGCAGAATTTTGTTGTTACTCCTGCTTTGGCTGAGCGTAGGGGTTTGACTTTTGAAGAATTGGTAAAGTGACGCAAAGTTTATAAAGGGATTTTAGAGGTTTTGTGTGAGTCATGAAAGTTACTAGTAAGATTGTTGAAGAGATTGTTTCTGAGGTTGCAGGCGAGGATGTTTGGCCTCTTGTTAAAGCATTGAGAAACAAGAATAATGTTTCTGAGTTTAAGCTTGCTGATAGTATTCGGAAGGAGATTAACTTGACTCGGAATATGTTGTACAGGTTGTACGATAATAATTTGGTCAGTTTTATTCGTAAGAAGGATAAGAAGAAGGGTTGGTATATTTATTATTGGACTTTTAATAATAAGCGTATCAAGGATCTTGTACATGATACTAAGAAGCGGCGTTATGAGCGGTTGTTGGAGCGTTTGGGCCGTGAGAAATCAACCCAGTTTTATGCTTGTGCTAGTAAGTGTATGAGGCTTGACTTTGAGCAAGGTCATGATTTTAATTTTAAGTGTCCTGAGTGTGGCTTGCTTTTGGAATTGGAGGATAATGCTCAGAAAATCAAGGTTTTGCAGGTTGAGGTTGGAAAGTTGGAGAAGGAGTTGAAGTTGTTGTTGAAGAAGAGCGTTTGAATTCTTCTTCAAAGTTTTCTATTGAATGTATACCAAGTTCTGTTATGATTTTTGACATTGGTAGCCAGTCGTATTCTGCGGGTATTTTTTCTTGAAATTGTAGCGCGCTTCCTATTCCTATCGCGTTGTATTTTTTTATCGTGGCTGTTTCTTGTGGGCTGACTAGTGCTCCGTTTTGGCTAAACCCTGCCGGTTCTGTTATGTAGATGTCTGCTTTTCCAGGGTCTGTTTTTTGGTCTAGTACTCCTGCTTGCATGAATGCTAGTGTTGCTTCTTTTGTGCTTTGTATGATTATTACTGTGCAATTTTTTTCTTTTGCGGCTTTTGGTAGAATGTGTTGTAGGATTCCTTTTGGGAATAGTGCGCAGACTATTCCTCCTTGTGGTAATGCTTTTTCTAGGTGGTAGGTTAGCGCGTAAAGCGTGTTTTGGTAGTATTTGGCTGATACGTGCTTATTGTTCTCTAGAATTGGTGAACTGAAGGCTTTCATTATTTTTTGCGTTTTAGCCCGCGTTCTATTCTGATTTCTTCTTCTAGTACTTTGTGCATTATTCTGTCCATGTGTTCTTCTATTCTGCCCACTCTTCTTTCCATTAGCACGAGTACTCTCATGCAGTAGACTATTCCGAACAATACACCTACGATGACTGCTAGAACGATTCTGACTAGGACTTCTTCTGCCATATATTCACCTCTTTACTTAACTGTGATTACTTTGTATTTATAAGCGAGAAGTATAAAAAGGTTTGGGTCGTCTAATGCTTGTCCCAAATTAAATTAAATATGTTTTCAAAGTTTTTGGCGAAATTTGGCGCGTTGACCCAGACTCCGAAGTCGTAGTTTGGGTGTGTGTCGACGTCGTCTAATACCATAAATGTTACTTGTTTTCCATCTACAACACAGAATCGTGCTGGTAGTGTGTCAACATTCTTGATTTGTGCTATCGCAGAAAGTGTTTTTGATTGTGCTTTGGTTGGTGCTAGTATCTTTATCCTTACTCCTTTTTCTTTGGCTTTTTGGAACGCGTTTTTGAGCGCTTCTGATTTTCTGGCCAGTCCTTGTTCTGTCGTCATTAGGCATATTGTTTTTTCTGCGTTTTTTATTGTTGAAGCGAGATGGTTGTATAGGTTTCCGCGTCCTTTTATTGCGCCTGTTAGATCTGCGGGATCAACAAGTTCTATGCCTTGTTTGTGTAGTAAGTTTAGGTCTCCTAGGACTTCGCTTTTTTTCAAGGTTTCCATTAGTTCTACTTGTATGTCAGCATCTTCTTTTATGGATTTTTTTACTCTTTCTAGTACTTCTGCTGGTGGTACTGCGATGTATTTGATTGGTTTGCCTAGTTTCATTATTACGAATCCTTTTCTTTCTAGGCTTTCTAGTACGTCGTAGCTTCTGCTTCTTGGTACGTTTGCTATGTCAGAAAGTTCTCCTGCTGTTGCCACTCCTCGAGATAGCAACGCAGTCCATAGTTTGGCTTCGTAGCTGTTTAACCCGAAATCTTTGAGTTTGTTTAAAAAATCTTTTTGTACAATCATTTGTTTCACCGTGTCTAATTGGTGTTGTTACTTATGCGTAGGTATGACCTATATATAAATGTTTCTCTTTTTGTTATTCATGAGTAGCAAAAACAACCCACTATAGGCTCCCTCCTTCATTTCCTTTGCAAGTATTGTTTTTTGTTTGTTGTGTTTTTAGCTTTATGATTATTATTTTTTTATATAGAAAATAATAATATATAACATACCTAAACATTATTTATATACGTTTCCAGGCGAAATCATGGGGTCTGGTGTCTGAAAAAGTTTATATACTATGGGTTGTTGAAGTTTCCATATGCAAGAAAGCCTCTTGTACTAAAAAAGGGTGGTGTAAGGTTTTTTTTGCCATAAGTTAAAGTTGGTGATTTTTAACATGAAGGAAAAGGGGTTGGGTGTTTTTTTTGAGCAGTATTTAGACAAAAAGCCTGTTTTTAAGAACAAGGTAGTTTTGCAATCAAACTATACGCCTGATCATATTCCTCATCGTGATGAGCAAATTCAGCAGATTGCAAGCATGCTTGCTCCTGCTTTAAGAGGCGAAAAACCTTCTAATGTTTTTGTTTATGGTAAAACTGGTACTGGTAAGACTTTGACCGTTAAATACACAACTCAACAGTTGTTTGAGATCGCTCGGCAGAGGAATTTGCCTATTAAGATTATTTATTTGAATTGTAAGTTGAAGAAGGTGGCTGATACTGAGTACCGTCTTATTGCTCAGTTGTTGCGTGAGTACGGTAAAAATATTCCTTCAACTGGCCTGCCTACTGACGAGGTTTACCACTTATTTTTCAACACTCTTGACGCAAATAAACATATTTTAATGTTGATTTTGGATGAAGTAGACCAGCTTGTTGGCAAGGCTGGTGATGAGTTGTTGTATAATTTGACGCGTATTAATTCCGAGCTTAAGAATGCTCAGATCACGCTTGTCGGTATTTCGAATGATTTAATGTTTACTGATGCTTTAGATCCTCGTGTTAAAAGTTCTTTGAGCGAGGAGGAATTGGTTTTTCCTCCTTATAATGCCGTGCAAATTCAGAATATTTTGGAGGAGCGCGCCAAACTTGCCTTTTTCCCAGGTGTCTTGCAGGAAGGCGTTATTGAAAAGTGTGCGGCTTTTGCCGCGCGTGAACATGGTGATGCTCGTCGTGCTTTGGAGCTTCTTCGTGTTTCTGGCGAGCTGGCTGAACGGCAAAGTAATCCTAAAGTCTCTATAGTCCATATAGACCAGGCTGAGGAAAAGATTGAGCGTGATAGGATTTTAGATCTTGTTACGCACCAGCCAAAACAGTTTCAGCTTACTTTGTTCGCTATTTTGAATGCTTGTGCGCAAAAGAGAGGTGTTTATACTGGCGAAATTTATTCCATTTACGAGCGTTGTTGTTCTCAGGCAAGTCTGAGACCGTTGACTCAGCGTCGTATTAGTGATATTATTGCAGAGCTTGATATGTTGGGCATCATTAATGCCAAAGTTATTAGCAAGGGGCGTTATGGTAGGACTCGTGAAATTAGTATTGGTGTTGGGGATACTGTTGTGCAAAAAATTAAAGGTATTTTAAATGAAGAGCTCGGGTTGGAATGGAGCAGTTAGTTAAAAAAAAGGAGATCGTAAGCGCGTTTCTTAAGCATAAGGTTCTTGTAAGTAGTGAAGTGTTGGACAAGCTTAATGCTCCTGGTATTGTTGAACAATGGCATGCTGCTTTGCTAAGTGGTACGATTCCTCAGGATTTGCTTCGCGAGCCTGCTTCCTCTTCTGTTCGTATTATTTGGGAATATGATGACAAGCCCAAAAAACGCATTGTCCAGGATTTTGTCGATTATTTTAATGCAAGGTTTCGTGCTCTTGAAAGATTTTTGCAGTCACGTCAGGAATTGCAGAATCTGACTTCGATTGGTCGGCTTCGTGCTAAGCGTGATCGAGAGGCCGTTTCGCTTATTGGTATTGTTTCTGACAAGCGTGTTACAAAAAACGAGAACGTTCTTCTCGTGCTTGAAGATATGACTGGCACGATTAACGTTTTAGTTTCTAAATCCAAGTCAGAGGTTTACGCTCTTGCCCGCGACGTGGTTTTTGATGAAGTTATTGGCATTAATGGCACTCTTGGCGAAAATATTGTTTTTGCTAATTCCATTATTTTTCCAGACGCGCCCATTGGCGAGGTTAAAAAATCTCCTGATGAAGTTTATGCCGCGGTTCTTTCTTGCATCCATGTTGGCTCTTCAAAGTTTGAGCGTGAAAAGTTTGAGAATTTCATAGAGTGGGCTAATGGCCGTTCGGGTTCTGCTGATCAAATCGCCATTACATCAAAATTGAAATATCTTTTTATTTGTGGCGATTTAGTTGATGGTGTTGGTGTTTATCCTCAGCAGGAAAAAGAATTAAGCATTCCTGATATAAGGGAACAGTATAAGGAGTGTGCGCGTTTATTGAGCCGTCTGCCCAAAAATCTGCACATTATTATTGGGCCTGGAAATCATGATGTTGGCAGAATTAGTGAGCCGCAGAATAAGTTGTCCAAAGATTATGCTTCTCCTTTGTGGGCTTTGCCCAATGTTATTATGGCTTGTAATCCTTGTTATGTTAACATTCATTCTTCGCCTGATTTTTCTGGTTTTGATGTTTTGATGTATCATGGTTATAGCTTTGATGATTATGGGGAGATTGTTCCTAGTATTAAGAACAGCGGTAAGCACATTTCTGATCGTGCGCCTCTTATAATGCGGTTTTTGTTGCAGCGTCGCCATTTAGCTCCTCAGCATACAACCACGATGTATATTCCTGATGCCCGGATGGATCCTTTGGTTATTGAGCGCGTGCCTGATTTGTTTTTTGCCGGCCATATTCATAAGGCAGGCGTATTGCATTATCGTGGCGTTACTTTAGTTTGCGGTAGTTGTTTTCAGTCGAAGACGGATTTTCAGGAGAAAGTTGGTCATGATCCAGAGCCAGGGGTCGTTCCTTTGGTTAATCTTCATACACGTCAAGTTGTTTTGGTGAGGTTTTAGATGAACGCGTCTGCCGAAATGCAAAAATACTTTGAAGCCCTGAAGCGAGATATTTCTAGGTTGCATTCTGTTGCCGCGCAGGCTCGCCAGAAGGGGTTTGATCCTGAAAGTCAAGTTGAAGTTTCGCTTGCCGAGAACATGGCTCAGCGTGTTGTTGGCCTTATCTCTGTTATTGCTCCTCAGATTGTTAATTCAGGTGTTGTCGAGCGTATTATTGAGCTGGAAAGGGAGTATGGCTCTTTGGATTGGAGGGTCGCATTGAAAATCGCTGAGGAGGTCGCTTTGGAAAAATTTTGTAAGTTTTCTGATAAAAAGGAAGCTATGGAGATCGGCATTCGTACTGGTTTTGCATATGTTACGGTTGGCGTTGTTAGCTCCCCTCTTGATGGTGTTGTTGGGATTGAAATCAAGAATCGTTCAGACAACCGTGGCCAATATATTTGTGTTAATTATGCTGGTCCGATTAGGAATGCTGGCGGTACTGCGGCTGCTGTCAGCATCATCATTACTGATTATGTCCGTAGGCGTTTGGGTTTTGATGTTTATGATGCTCAGCCTTTCGAAATCAAGCGCGCCATTACAGAATTGCAGGACTATCATGAGCGCGTGACAAACTTGCAGTATGTTCCCAGCGATGAGGAGACTGATTTTTTGCTCAGGAATTTGCCTGTTGAGGTAAGCGGAGATCCCAGTGAAAAGTTGGAGGTGAGTAATTATAAAGATCTTCCTCGTATTCCTACCAATCAGATCAGGAGTGGTTTCTGTTTGATGTTGTCTTCTTGTATTCCGCTTAAAGCCCCTAAGTTGTGGAAGCAACTTGGAGCGTGGGGTAAGGATTTCGGGCTTGATTCTTGGAGTTTTCTTGAAGAATTTTTGCGGATTCAAAAAAAGGCCAAGGCAGGCAAGTCTCCTACTACTCCTCAGCAAAAAATTACTCCTGATTATACTTACATAGCTGATTTAGTTGCAGGCAGGCCGGTTTTGGGTTATCCTTTGAGGCCTGGTAGTTTTCGTTTGAGGTATGGAAGGTCGCGCACTGGCGGGCTTAGTGCGCAAAGCATTCATCCTGCTACGATGTTTATTCTTAATCAGTATATCGCGACTGGGACCCAGCTTAAAACTGAGCGTCCTGGCAAGGCTACAAGTATTACTTGTTGTGATTTGATTGAGGGCCCTATTGTGAAGCTTGTGGATGGTTCGGTTGTGCAAGTTCAGTCCTTGGACGCTGCCCGTAAACTACACCCTCTTGTTAAGGAAATTTTGTTTTTGGGTGATATTTTGGTGGCTTATGGTGATTTTTTCAACCGTGCACACCCCTTGGTTCCGGTCGGTTATTGTCCTGAGTGGTGGGCGCAGGAGGTCGGAACTGTTTTGAATGGCAATTATGATTTGTTGCTCTCTTGTGGATTTTCAAAGGACAGGCTTCATCAATTGTTTGCAGAACCACTTTTGCACGTTCCATCGGCTCAGGAGGCGCTTAAAATCGCTCGCGTTTCTAAAACTCCTTTACATCCTGCTTATACATTGTATTGGAATTTGTTGTCTCATGATGAGTTGCGTCGTCTTCTTGATTGGTTTGACAACGCGAAAGTTCATACTGGCGAGCAGGGCGTTCAGAAGATTGTTTTGCCTAATAGTGAGGCTAAACGTCTTATTGAGTTGATTGGCTTGCCTCATTCTTTTGTCAATAATGAGTTCGTTGTTGTCGATAGAGATTTTGCTTTAGTTCTTGCTGTTTTGTTGCGTTTGACTGAGGAAAGGCCAAGCACCCTTGCGCGTTACATCGTGCAAGATAAGAGTGTGGTCGAGATTTTTAATCAATTTGCTCCTTTTGTTATGCGTGACAAGGTTGGAACTTTTATTGGTGCAAGAATGGGTCGTCCTGAAAAAGCAAAGCAGCGTGAGTTAACAGGCAGTCCTCATGCGTTGTTTCCTGTTGGAGATGAGGGTGGCCGTTTGCGTAGCTTTCAGAGCGCGTTGGTTGCCGGTAAAGTCACTTCAGATTTTCCGTTCTTTTATTGTTCTTCATGTCAGGCTGAAACAGTGCTTAGCGTGTGTGAGGTTTGTGGTTCTTCAACCTTGCGTCAGTGGAACTGTCCTAAATGTGGTCGGCAAGGCAATAAGACTTGTTCAGTGCATGGTGAAAATTTGGCTAATTCAAAGCGTTCAATTCCTATTAAGCATTATTTTGATTGTGTCATTAAGCAGCTCGGTATTCGGGAATATCCGGAACTGATTAAGGGTGTTCGTGGCACTAGCAATAAGGAGCATATTCCAGAACATCTTGCCAAGGGCATCTTGCGCGCGCGGTATGATATTCATGTATACAAGGATGGCACTACGCGTTATGACATGACTCAGTTGCCGTTGACGCATTTTAAGCCTTGTGAAATCGGAACAAGTGTAGAAACTCTGAAAGCGTTGGGTTATACCAAAGACATTCACGGTAGTGAGCTTATCGCGTCTGATCAAATTTTGGAATTAAAGCCTCAGGACGTCATTCTGCCAAGCTGCGATGAGAGTCCTGATGAGGGCGCGGATAAAATTCTAGCCAACGTTTCTCGTTATGTTGACGATTTGCTCGAATTCGTGTATCATTTGCCTAGGTTTTATAATATCCCGTCAGGTTATGACTTGGTGGGGCATCTTGTTGTTGTTTTAGCGCCTCATACTAGTGCGGGGATTGTTGGGCGCATTATTGGTTTTAGCAAGACTCAGGGTTTTTTTGCCCATCCGTTGTTGCACGCTGCTACTAGGAGAGATTGCGATGGTGATGAGGCTTGCGTGATTTTGTTGATGGATGCCTTTTTGAATTTCAGTAAGAAATATTTGCCTCAAAGTCGTGGCTCGACGATGGATACTCCGTTGGTCCTTACCAGTATTTTGATTCCTGGTGAAGTTGATGACATGGTTTTTGATTTTGATATTGCTTGGCGTTATCCGCTTGAGCTTTATGAAGCCAGCCTGGATTATAAGATGCCTTGGGAGGTAAAGATTCCTCAAATCAAGGCGTATCTTGGAAAGCCTGAGCAATATGAAGGGCTTGGTTTCACGCACGACATTACCAATTTGAATGATACAGTCCGTTGTAGTGCATACAAGACGTTGCCTTCTATGGAGGATAAGTTGCGTGGCCAGATGGATTTGGCTGAGAAGTTGAGGAGCGTTGATGCTTCTGACGTTGCGCGTCTTGTGATCGAAAAGCATTTCTTGAAGGATATTAAGGGCAATCTTAGGAAGTTTTCAATGCAGGAATTTCGTTGTGTGAATTGCAATGAGAAGTTCAGGAGGCCTCCTTTGGTCGGCAAGTGTACTAAATGTAATGGCAAGATTATTTTTACAATTAGTGAGGGCTCTATAGCTAAATATCTGGAGCCCACTATGAGTTTGGCCAAGAAGTATAATGTTTCTCCTTATTTGCAGCAAACAATCGAGCTTTTGCGTGTCCGTATGGAGGGCGTTTTTGGCAAGCAGCCCGATAAACAAGTCGGCCTCGGAGCGTGGTTTGGATGA
>CAZXKS010000007.1:0-30799 GCA_964641265.1 uncultured Methanosarcinales archaeon
AAATTAAAATGCAAAGGAATCACTATCTACAGATACGGAAGCAAAAAAGAACAAGTGTTGTACATCGGCAAAGAACCAGAAGAAATAGTTTCTGCCAAATCAGAGTATGCAGGCGGACATGTTTGCTTGGAGTGCATGTTCTGATCCTTCCAAATACCCTGCAGACAGAAAGCTTTAAATACTATTAGTCATTATATAGTAGTGAAAATGACCATAGAAAATGACTTGGCAGGAAAAATCACTATACGTGATTTTGGGCCAGACGACTACGAACGTGTTGCTGAGATTTATAGAACAATCAATCCAGGCAATCCTGTAAATGCAGAGGATATCAGAAAAAGTGATGAGCATTTAGGCAAGGATAAGCACATCCTAGAACGCCGTGTAGCATTAAAAGATAATACATTAGTTGGAGTCTGCCATTACAGCCACCAACCATCGAATTTTCATCCACAGAAATTCTTCATGGCGCTTCACGTTGACCCTGCTTGGCAACATCAAGGAATCGGCACAGCGTTATATGAAAGAGTTATTGAAGAACTGCAACGCCTCAATGCAATCGCAGTACGAGCAAGCACAAAAGAAGACAGAATTGCATCAACATCATTCCTGCGAAATAGAGGATTTGAAGAAGTAAACCGATCTTGGGAATACAATCTTGCGGTGCAAGAATTTGACCCAAGCAAATTCCAAGGATATGAAGCAAAAGTGAAAGAACAAGGAATAGCTATTGCTACACTTGAAGAAGAAACAAAAGACCCAGAGTGCTACCGCAAACTATACTCTCTGGCTTTAGAAGTTGCAGCTGATTTGCTTGACGTTTCAAGACTGACTTTAGAGGAATTTAAACAAATGCTTCAACGCCCAGACATTCTTCCAAAAGGATTCTTTATAGCAAAGGATGGCAACAATTATGTTGGACTGAGCATGCTGGCAAGTGAAAAGCAAACCTTGCACCAAAGCGTTACAGGAGTGCGCAGAGAATACAGAGGCAGAGGCATTGCGACAGCGTTAAAGCTCAGAGGGATAGAATTCGCCAAGCAATATGGAACAAACACAATCAAGACAGTAAATGATTCCAGCAACCAACCCATAATAGCCATAAATGAAAATCTGGGCTATAAGCGCCAAGCAGGCACAATTGCATTTGAGAAAAAATTAAGTTAATTAACGTAAAGCTCCCAATCCCTGTCAAGGCCTACTAACCCCTGTTCAGCAGCTTTGAAGCAAAGTTCTTTTTGATCGTCTTTTACTTTATTACACAATCTTACTGTGGAATTATACATGTCCAGATATTGCATTACCGCCCCTTCAATACAAACCTGCTGCTCTGTTGAATTTTCAAAAGCACATACATCATCAACTTTTAACCAGCCCTGTGAAATTAAGCCCCCATAAACATTGCCTAATCCAAGAATACACCCTAATCGGGGGTGTCCCGTTAGTTCTTTACACTTACCCGAAATCAGCGCGATATTGTCTTTCTTCATTCGCCCAAGTCTGTATATTATACTCCGTGTTTTATACATAAAACAGGCTCCAGGAAATTTGACTGTATCGCACGGATAGAAAAAATCCTGTGTTTCCGCATCCCTCTCTTCATAATTGTTCATATATTCCATAAAAGCGCCAGTCGCACAATAAAACTCAAGTGGCTTGTTATCAAATAAATAGCACCCATTTAACGTCTCCGAAACATCATAATCAGCCATAAACATAAGGGCATGGCCAACGCCATGTGCACAATTTCCTGTTTCGATGCCATAGGCACTCATATTTTCTTTCTGGCAGAAAGTTGGCAGTATAGGTTTAATGTCTTCAATGAGCACATGGTGGTCTAGCCTACTATTATATTCCTTTCCCAACGCTATTGTGAAGGCTTCCATCATCACGCCATGCATGCAAGCCCAGCGGCATACGTCACCGCATGCGAGCAGTGCTGGCCCTATTTGTCTTAAACGTGCAAAAACAACTCTTCCCATCGAATGCCCAGTACTGTGACAATTGGGATCTGCATCATGCAGGACTTGTTTGATACCATTTGCTCCAATGATATCAATGTATTCTTCATACAAATTTCTCAGCGCAGCATCAATTTCACTCATATCTTTTGTGCTAGAAATTGCAGCCAGCATATCACTCTTCAGGTTCTCGCGTTCTTTCACAGTGTCTTCCAAAGGCACAAGCAAGGATTCTGGATCAGCACCATGTTCTTCAAATTCCATAGATGCCTTTCCCGTGGCATCTTGAGGGGTGCAAGAAGCAAGAAAGAAACTTAGTAAAATAATCAACCCTGTTAGAAGCAACCCCCTCTTTGCCATGAATATGGGCAAACGCGGGGTGTTTATAAGTTTTTTTATTCTATGCAATCCATATCAAAAAATAATCTAAAGAATTCCAAAAGGCAACATTACCTTTGAGAAAACTAAGTTAAAATAAAAAAAAATTATTTTTCCTTTTCCATTTTCGGATTGTTTGGCGGTACGCAATCTGTTTGAACTCCACCCACAAAGCCATAAATCTTGGTGGAAGGAAACAACGTGAAAAAGTTGAATCTATATCCAGAAAGGCCGTTGCTTGCTCCGCAGCCAGGATCACCTTGTTGGACAAAATTCTGCGCCATAAAATTGAACTCGTAAGTGTTGCTACCCAAATTTAATATGGTAACATCAGTCACATCAATATCGCCAACGGTCACAGGATCTTGCAGGAAATACCCGCCAGAACCATCAGTAACCAAGTCTACACTTACTGTTCTGGATCCGCCTGCCAAGAATTCAGATTCTAATGTAATGGTTGCTGTACCTCCAGAAGCAACAGTTATCGGCTGTGAAAAAGAAGCCGTACCTGCTGCCTTACCCATAAAGTTGCCATTAGACTTAAGCTTAAACTCTGTTACCATTTCATTCTGGGCTTCGATTACTTCTGTAAACATAATAGGTATTGCGAAAGCCTCACATGTTATAAATGGGGTAGTTGGTGCATCACCGCAGTTTGCTGCCAAACCTGGGTTAAATGCTCTCTGAGCCGTGGTAAATTGCGCAAAGTTTGTAGATAGGGGTCCTGGTTCAGTGCCTGTGTCATCTGGAAAATGCGGGTTTGGGAAACTTGCCAATGCAGTTAGACCCATATCATCATGTACCACAAACGTATTTGGATCGTTATACGGTGTTGGATCCTTGAAAGTCTCATAAATCGCTGTTGGCTCGTCCATAGTAATATCATTTGCGTTGCCCTCAGTCCTTAAAAATGTGCTACTTGTTGACTGTTCTGTTATTGCACGCGCACTTGTTAGACTATAATCTATATCTGTTTCATAAGTAACACCATCATAAAATACACTTACAGTTGCCGGGCTAGTATCGTATATTGCAACATATATTCCATCAGGACTTACTCCGAAACCATCTGGAGATGGACTTAATGTTGGCTGACCTATAAACGGATCAAAAACAGTGACAAGTAAAATTCCATTAGCATCTGAAATTGTGTCTCCCGTCCATACAAAGCTTGACCAGAAGATGTCTCTTATGTCAAATCCGTCTCCAATAAGTATTAGTGTACCTGAAACTATCCACGTCATGCCGGCAAGCCAACTGCTGCCACCATGATTACCATGCCACCTAAAAGCGTCATCAAATGTTTGCCCTCCAACCGCACTTCCTGTGGCTCCTCCCCTGAAAAATGATTGAAGTGCTTCCCAAAGTGATCTGCCAGAAACTGATTTACCTGTGCTTGTGTCTGTAATTGTGACTGCAGCGAACACGCTGCCTGCCAGAATTGCAATGATAAACAACGATAAGAATACACTTTTATTAATGCCTCTTTTCATACTATCCACCTCGTTTTTTTCCAGATTATGACTTTTTATTGTTAATGAAACTTGGTCTTTATAAACTTTTCGCACATGCCCAGGACAATATTATCTAAATACAAACCGAATTATTTATAAAGAATAAACATCGGATGCTATACAAATTAAAAATAGGGTGCTTAGAAAACATGCGCAGCAATCTTAAAGTATTTACTTGGGCAGTATTTATTATTGCTGTATCAGCTTTGACTTTTCAAGCTGTCCATTTCTCAGAGCACTTTGCGCAAGTTTCTGTTTGGATTTTTGGATCTCAAGAAAAACCCTACATGACGCCACTCGGCATGTGGGGCATGGAGAAAGTGGGCCTTATATTTTTCCCTAACGAACCACAACCGCGCCAATCAAAGCTTGGTTTTGAACTGCTTCATTTTCTCGGGAATGCAATTTTTTTATTTGGAATTGCCGCAGCCTATTATTTTATCCCATCTAAAAAGGTAAAATGGGCTTATTTTATAGAAGCTTTTCATTTGTATGAACATGCAAGCCTCACCTTATCTGCTATTTTCATCAACAAGCCAATTGGCTTGAGCACGTTTTTTGGCATGGCAATGGGCCAATGGGCATTAGTAGCATATCGTGTCTGGTGGCATTTTATCTTTAATCTAATCCCAACACTATTAGTGGCTTTGGCAATTTATGGCGCTTATAAAGCGCATCGTGCGAAAAAAGAATCTTTCTAACAAAAATAATGCTGAATGCACTACAATTTAACCGGGAAAAAAACCAAAAGCAGAAGCAAACAAACCATGCTCAATAAATACACAATGAATATTGGAGTTTCACTATATTTTTTCCTATTAATTAAAAGGAATTGAACAATTCCCAGTGCAAATAAAGGAATAAGCAGATACTTTTCTTTTACTAATAAATAAACAGAAAGATACGCTAAAACAAAAAACGCTCCGATAAGACGCTTTGCTGCCTTCAAGCCCAAAATTACCGGCAAAGTCTTTATTCCTTCCTTTTTGTCCCCTTCATAGTCTTTAATATCTATAAAGTTAATTACTGCTGTGAATCCAACCAAGAAAAGCACAACAACTGACTTGGGGAAATTGTTAAAAGCACCTGTAACAATAACAAAACCAAGCAGGGTAAGAGCAAGCGAATTAATGGATATTAAAAGTTTGGAAAAAAAAGGAATTTTTTTCAATCTCAATGGAGGCATTGAATATAGATAGTAGTTGCCGATAAACAGGGCAATAATGAAAAATGCAGTGTAGCCTGCCAGAGCCGCATAAATAAGAGCAACAAACAAGAAAAGCCAGGCCAAATTAGTGTAATCCTTCAAATCAATTCTTGATTCAACAAGAGGCCTTTGCTTGTTCGTGATTTTATCTATATTATAATCTATAATATTGTTAGTTGCTACCGAATAAATCCAGGCAAAGGCTATGCCTATCATTATTAATGGAATTTGAAAAATATTCTCATGATTTGGAACAAATGCAGCATATTTTGAACCAATAGCCAATCCGATCAAAAACATCAATTCGAAATGTAAAAGCCTGAAAGGCCTGATGTCTTTGACTATCAGCCTGAATACATCTCTATATTTAACATATACCAAGAACAGTAACAGCAAGAATATAATTAAAGAAAAGAAACGGATTTGTAACATTTGCGTAGCATTTGTAACATCTATTTTAATCAAATCACTCAGAGTTTTCAAAATAAATGGCGTCGCTAAAAACCCAAAAATCAAAGTGTACGCCAATAGTGTGCCAAACAAACTTTTGACAATGCTCGAAACTTTAGCATAAAAATACGTAAATGAAAAAAGCAAAATGATTGCAATTTCGATTTTCATTCCAGGAGAGACTCCCCTTCCAGGAAAATCACCAAAAAACGTCAAAAATCTCAGCAGCAAGTTATCATGAAGTCCAGGCATCATGTAGTCTATGTTAAATCCTTTTCCTTTGCTTAAAATCAAGTCTAACACCGGCGCCAACAAAATGATGATAAAACCAGGCAAAATTACTCGCGCCACCTTTAACAAATCTGTCTTTGTCAATACATAAAACAAGCAAATCAACGATAATGCTAAAGCAATCCAGAAAGTCGCGTAATGAAGGTGCACCACAGACCCGATTGTAATGCGCTCTGCGGTCATTGCCAAAGGGTTTTTTGCAATGCGATCTGAGAAAATCTCAAAAAAAGATCTTAAAATAAGAATAAATAAAAATGTTAAAATATAATAGCTTAAAGGAACGTTCAGATTTTCAAAGTAAGCAACCACCCGTTTTACGAATTTCACAGATCGTTTAGTTTATTCTAGGTTTATTAAGATTTCTATGAAAGAAGTAACCTAACTACTCTTCCTCTCCGCCTTCACTCAGAACTTCCTCATCAAAATCCTTATGCTCCTCATCGTGAGCTTCCTGATGAGATTCCTTCTCACGGCGCTCTATCTCCTCCCACAACTCCTGCACGTCCTTGACGTGCTTGCCATGCTTACCAGGAGATTCTTCTTTTGACATATATACAATTCTCTAGAATAAAGTATATAAACATTGCTAAACTCAATAAAAACTGAGTCAATTAACAGGGAGGAAATGCTTATTTGGAAGGGGGCATTTGAGTCAAAATATGGTTGAAGCACTAATAGAAGTGGTAAAGCAGGAAGAAAGAAGATTCTGGCACAGAAGCTCAGTGCAGGGAAGAAATTTTGTAGAAGTAGTAGCGCCATTTGCTGCAACCAACCCGCTGAAAGGAGTTCAAGGACTGCTAGACGCGATTCACAGCAGGATAAGCAAAAAACAAGCAGAACATCCAGGCTACAAGGCAAGAAGGATTGACGGAAAATACCACCCAGGACCCAAGCCCGTAGAAGACAAAATGCTTGGAAACTGCCTAATGTGCGGAGCCGGCCTGGAAAAAAAGGCAATAAAACTTTCCATAACACTTGACGGACAACAACTAAACCTTGGAAACAACAACCTCATAGGAGTTGAATGCGAAAAACACGCAGTCCACATACTAAACGGAACACACCACCAAGACTACAAAATTTATCAGCAGGAAAAAGAGGAACGCGACAACGCAGAAGAATTAGTAAAAGCAACAATTCCACTAAGCAGGCTGCCAAGAACTGCCATCCAAAAACTTATTAGAGAAGGATTTGACATAAACGCAGAAGTGGCGGCAGAAGTCATAAAGGACTTACAAAAACAAATACGCAGAGACGATTTCTCAGGAGTAAAGTACGAGCTGGACCTGGGCAAAGCAAGAGAAATGATAAGCTGGGCAGCAAAAAACAAAGACGACTTCTACGACCAAGAAGTATACAACACGGCAACACAACTGCAACATGGCCACAGAGTAACAGCAGAACAATGGACAGGATTCCTGCTCTACTACTGGCAGGAAAGAGACCTGCCAGCAACAGGACTCATAAGCGGAATAAAAGAAGAAATAGAATACTATGCAGAACTTACTGAAAAAGATCCAGAAAACCTATTAGTCAAAGAGTTCGGCAAAGTAAATTTGCAGTCGGAGTTAAAGCCGGTAAAACTATTCGACAAAGCAGCCTGGAAGCCAATCACACTAGAACAAGCATTGAACAGCGCAAGCCTGACACACGCACAAGTGCACGCAATATACAGAACAGTTCCAGGCTTGACAGAAAGAAGAAAACACCACAATAAGGAAACAATCAAAAAATACTGCGGATTAAACGAATTTGAAACCTTGCTCGATGATTTGAGCGCAAGATACGAAACGGAAAAACAAAAACTTGCAAAAGCACTCGAAGATGGAATCAAAAATCCACACTCAATATGGATGATTGATACTTACAGGCAAATAAGAGACTTCTTCGAAGATGCAAACAAAATATGCGAGCAAAACAAGATACCACTGTTAGACTACGCCCTTAAGTTCACATACATCGCAGTAACAGATGGCAAAAAGAAAAAAACCGCAGATGAAACATTCAGTGCACTATTCGTGGAGGGAAGAAAACTAGCTCTTGCAGAAAAACAAGGCGAATCAGTTCTGGGAGACAGATATAGCACACTGGAAGAAGCAAGAAAGCGCGTCAAAAAAGTTGATTCACGACTCAACAGGCTAATAAATGCTGAAATAAAGTTCACAACAAAAAACGCAGACCACAGAACACGAGAAAAAATCAAAAGCCTGGGGCTTGCACTATCAGAATCTGAAACCCTGCTGCGGGATACGCTAACAGCAGCCAAGTATGGAATAATCCCAACAAAATGCATACATCCAGCGCAAGACAGCACTGTTCTTGAACAATTATTGACAATAGTTGAAGAAGCACTTCCAGACGAATGGAAAAAAATCAATGAAAAAAGACTGCAGGAAGTCCAAGAAGCACGCAAGAGAGTAGAGACATTCTACCAAGAAAACAAGGTTTACGACGCACAACCTCACGTTTTAATCTTTGCCAGAGAAAAACCAACCATTCGTGAAAATAACTATCACGCCCGCTTCGTATCAATAAAAGAAATCCTGAAAAAAGACGAAGAAATCAAAAAATTCAAGGAAAAAGAGGAAAATAGCAATTACAGAAAACTAACGCCAGAATTAAAACAAAAAGTGCGCGAGCTGGCAACACAGGAAGCAAAGGGCATAACACGAGGAGAAATTTATAATGGATTAGAAGACCAAAAACGTATCGACCCAAATGCAGGCTTCAACACAGTATACGAAAATCTTGACCAAATACTCGCAAGCGAGAACGTCATTGTAACAAGCAGATTAGCCGGCTTAATCAACGAATTTTACGACAAATACTCTATAGTCAAAAGGAAAAAAGAGGCTGCTGCTGCAAACAGGGAACAATTGAGAACAGCAGGATACGACCTGCAGGCAATGACTACAAGATTAACGCAATTAACAAAAGATAACAGAAAAATAAGAATGGGAAAAATAGAAGAATTCCCTGCATCACTCTCTGTCAGAATCAACAGCGACGAGCTAATCTCGCCAGAATGGCTGGACCAAGTCCAAGAAGGAATGAAGCCAGAATCAATGGTAATAGAAGAAGGATACGAATTATACAAAAACCCGCAATACAAACGCTTTGACGTCATAACTTCAATCCTGAGCGACCGCAGAAAAGCAAAAGAAATATTCAAGACAAGACCAGAAGAACAATCTGCATTAATGCGGTGGGCGCCTGACTATCCCGCAGTAAAAATAGGAGACCAAACCCTCAGAATGGGACAGTGGTACAAAGAAAACATGCCAAGAGAAAAATTGGATGAAGCAATCAAAAGAGCATATGCAGCGAATTACGTTTACCTGAAAATTGTGGCAGCAAAATAAATATGTCAAAGCATATTTAAACATTAAAAACATAATACCGGTCATGGTGCTGAGTGAATCAATAGCAAAATACATAACTGGAATGGCGCTAGCAGGTTTTGCTTTAAACGGTTGCCAGATTCAGCAAAGAACTCAAATTACTTCCGGACAAATTGAGAAAAGCGTTGATGACGTTGTAAAGGACGCTATCAAACAATTCAGTGAAGGCAAAACGCAAGAAGCACAAGAACTCCTTGAAGCATACAAAACCCAAAAAAAAGATTTCTCGGCATCAGCACATTGCCTTCTGGCCTTGGCCTATTCAGCAAATCTGAACATAAAAGCCATCTTGGCCGGAGATGAACACGCAAGAAGAATTCCAAAAGAAATTGAAAAAGAATTCGAAGAACTCGAAGGCAGATTTAAGGAAGATCCGCTAATACTGATTGAAATCCAGGCCCAATTGGGAGAATTCTTTAAGACAAAAAAATACGAAGAATTAGAGAGAACTCTCAGGGGCTTCCTTTCTCTTGAAAAAAAATTATACGGGCCACTATTTCTGCTCCATTTAGCACAACAAAAATACAAGAGCGCACGAGATTATGCCAAGGAAGCAAGAAAAGTGTTCAAAGATAGAGAAGACATTTACATCAAAGCTTTAGGACTGCTCAGCGGATATGCCAGCAAAGAAGAAGACTACAACAAAATAGTTGGCTACGCAAGAGTACAAGAAGCCTTCACTAACGAGAAGAATCCGCCTGACGCTCAATCTCGCCCTTCTTCAAAATAGCAAGCGACTTGACGTCAAGCTTGTAAGCAGCAAGAATCTCATCAGCAAGCGCTTGCTCAATCTTTGTCTTCTTGTTAAAGCTCTTATCGTAAGCGCCCTGAACAAAATAACGCAAAGCAACATCAACCCTTCTTTGAGGAGAACAATCAGTCGCCTTAGGATAACGAGCACCACCATACTCTATAGTAACAATCTCCTCACGAGGCGCAGCATTCTCCAAAGCCTTAACAAAAACCTTAATAGGATTCTCCTTAGTACGCTCCTCAATAAGCTTGAAAGCATCTATAACAATCCGGTAGCTCAAAGCACCCTTGCCACAATTATGGCCAGAACTCCTGAAATGCTTCTTACTCTTATGACCAGGAATCATCACCTTGTTAATCAAACGCTCAACAATAAAAGTCCTGGACTTGTGAAACTTCTTGCCAGCATAACGCGCGCCGGTCTTCGGCACAAACCTAGACTCAAGAGCGATGTATCTAACCAGACCGGCATCATCAACCTTAATGCCTTCCATGCTCCACTTGTTAAACGCCAGAACACTCATTTTACTTTCTCGCCTTCAAACTTTTGCGAAAAGTTTGATCAAAAGCACTCAAGTGGGGTCTTCGACCCCACGATATACCGAATCTTTTTTCGCTTACCATTTTACTTTCTCGCCTTCTCTATCTTGCCCTTCAACAAAGCATCAAGACTTTGATCATTAACCTTGATAACCTGATAACGAATGCCGGAAAGATCGCCTTTTGCGCGCCCCTTCCTGCCACCCATAGACTCGATAATGACCTCATCGTGCTCGTCAATCATCTTCTGCGCGCCATCCCGCGGCATAAAAGCGCCAACCTGACGGCCGTTCTTTACAAGCTGAACACGGCAACACTTACGCATAGCAGAGTTAGGCTGCTTTGCCTCAAGCTGGAACTTCTCAATAACAATACCCTTGCCCTGAGCAGCGCCTTGAAGAGGGTCAGATTTTCTCTTGGACTGCAGAACCCTGCGTACAAACTTTCTACTCAACCACTTCCCGTGGTGGCGCCGCTTCCTCAACGCCTTTGCAGTGTTCATTCCATTTGACTTATTACCCATTTATACAACTCTCAATTCCTTAATAGGAAAATAACGCTGAACAATAGCCTCGAACAACCTCAAATTAGAGGCCCCACGACCTATCAGCAAACCACGGGTTTTTAAATCTTTCGCAGACAGAAATACAACAGTATCCTGCATTTTCACCTCACGAAGCTCAAGAGGGGCAACCAGGTTCTTCATAAACTGCAAGACATCAGTATGAAATTCAACAATTTTAATGCGCTTTTTCAGCTTGTGCTCCAAATTTCTAACGTGCTGGCCACCCTTGCCAATCGCCTTTGCGATCTCACCCTCGTAAACAACAAAAATAATCTGCTCATCTGACGATATGCAATCCTTGACATGAGCGCCTGTCAACTGCTCAAAAAGAGCAATAGTCTGCATTGCCTGCATATCTAAAACAATTTTTGTCATGCGCTTACGCCGACTACAGAAATAGCAAACGGCTTCCTGCAAAGAACGCCGATCTCATCATTACTCTGAGCCAACTCGACAATCTCAACATTGCCAAGCTTGCAGTACTGCTCGATATCACTCTTGTCCTGCTGCTTGCAGTTAGAAGCCAAAAAAACCCTTTTAATCTTGCCCTGGCGCAAAAGCTTCAGAGTTTCATCAGTGCCCAAGACCAACTTTTTAGCTTCCAACAGCTTCTTCACTTCCGCAACAACATCAACGATCTTCTTTGCCATAATTACTTCTCCTGCTTGACTATTTTAGTAATAAGACCTGGCAGCCCCGTACCAACAGGCACTGGCTGATTAAGCATTACGTTCTCAACGACGCTATTCAACTGATCAACCTCGCCCTTCAAAGCAGCATTAATAACGTGCTTAATAGGAGTTTCGAAAGAAGCCCTAGCGAGAACAGAAGCCTTCTCACTAACAACACCATAACGCGTAATACCCTTAATCTCGCCACTAACGGTCATGGTATCAGCAACAAGCATTATGTGACGAATGTCAACGTTCAAACCCTGAGTCTCAATAACCTTGAAAACCTCATCCATGATGGCTTGACGAGCAGCTTCAACGCCAAGAACTTCGGAAATCTCGTGAATATCATTAGTAGTTGTTCTTTCAGTATCAACAAAGTCCAACTCAAAAACCTTTTTCAGATTACTGCCAGCAGTGATAATAATGAACTCGTCCTTTCGCTTAACTGGCAAGATTTGCGTCACGCCCTTAACGCCCTTAACATAAACGTCCTTTGCCTTTTCCTTCAAACGATAAAGCGCGTTCAACCCCTTTTCTTCCTCCTTGCCCTTCAACTTAAGCGTAACAACACCACCCTCATACTTAGCAGATGCCTCGGAAGCCAAGCCCTTCTCAACAGCCTTCAAAACAACCTGCGGAGTTATGTCAAAACCTTTCATCTTACCAGAATCAAGCTTGACATCAATCTTCAAATCAACAATATCCATATTATACTCAGACACAAGCTCGCCAAACTTAGTCTCCTTGATCTGCAAGGCAACCTCGCGGATGTCCTTACCCTTGTTATACGGCGCCTTCAAGAAAATCTCCATGAAAGGAGTAGCAATGGACTTTCTACCATCAAGAATCTCAATAATACGCGGCAAGCCCATAGTAACGTTCATCTCAGCAACACCAGCATAGTGGAAAGTGTTCAAAGTCATCTGCGTGCCCGGCTCGCCAATACTCTCAGCGCCAACCAAGCCAACAGCCTCGCCAGCATCAATCTGGGCAGCCTGATACTCTTCCAAAACCTTCTTGGCCACCTTTTTAATTTTGCCTGCAGGGCACTGTTCCTCTATTTCCTGCAATAATTTCGGAGGCAGCTTGTCTTCATATTCCTTTAGTTCTGAATGCACCATGTTTTCACCTAGTCAGTCGAATCAATAATCCGTTTCACATCAATCTTACCGCTCTCAGAGCGAGAAACATCAACGCCATCTTCTCCGTACGCGAACTGGATAATCCTGCCATTCGCGTCACGAACAGTACCATCATACTCCACCCTCAAATCCTGCATTGCGTTAGCAAGACGCCTGTACAAATAACCAGACTTAGGCGTACGCAAAGCAGTGTCCATCAAGGCATCCCTGCCAGTAATCGCGTGGAAGAAAAACTCCTTAGGATTAATGCCATGCTTGAAACCATGAATAATGAAACCGCGAGCCTCAGGAGACAAATCTCCTCTTCTAAAACAGCTTAATGTCCTTTCACGATATCCTTTCTCGATACGCTTTCCACGCATAGCCTGCTGGCCAACACAAGCACTCATCTGAATAAGAGAAGTAATACTACCTCTAGCTCCAGACAAAATCATAACAGCAGCATGATTGCCATCATGCACGAAACCCTTAATTATCTGACCACAAGCATTACGCGCCTTGTTCAAACGCTCCAAAATTTTCAATTCAAGAGTTTCACGAACAGTCCTGCCAGGATACACTTCAAGCGTGCCATCGCGATAGGACTGAATCATCTGCGTAACGTCCTCCTCTGCCTGGTGCAACAACTGATCAATCTGCTCATTTGCTTCCTGAGGCAAGTCCTCATCAGCAATACCAGTGCTAAAACCATTAATCAACAAATACTCAATGCCAAGACGGAAAATCTGACGCAAAATCTGAATAGTACGAGCAGGGCCATACTCCTTATGCAAACTTCTTAACAACAAGCCCTCTCCCTCACCACCAATAGCCTTTGTATCAATAACGCCCTCAACAAGAGCACCCTTCTTGATCACAACAGGCTCACCACCACGCGAAACACCAATATAATTAAAGTCCTCAGGCAATAAAGCACTAAAAATCTCCCTTCCGCTAATCTTCTTCTTAGAAGGCAACCTGCTGAAATCAGTCATGCCAACAGCAGCAAGCAAAACAGTTGCTTGCTCAGGCACCAGTTCTCCATGCTTTGTCAACAAATAATTACCACTAATAGCGTCCTGAATACAACCAATAACAGACAAGCCATACCTGGGCGAGATAAGCTGCGTTTGGACTTGCATCAAAATTTCTGCTTCCGCTCTAGACTCCTCGGTCTGAGGAATATGCAAGTTCATCTCATCACCATCAAAATCAGCGTTGTACGGGTTGCAAACAGCAGGATTCAATCTTAAAGTCCTGCCAGGCAAAACCTTAACACGATGGCACATCATGCTCATACGGTGCAAACTTGGCTGCCTATTGAAAACAGAAATATCGCCATCCATCAAATGACGCTCAACAACATAACCAGGCTGCAATTCCTCCAACGCGGCCTCCTTGGTCTCATCAGTAACTTTCTTCTTTTTGCCATCAGGCCTTACGACATAATTAGCACCAGGATAAACACCAGGGCCGTTCTGAACAAACTTCTTCAAATAAGCCATGTTCCAATCATTAACAGTCTCAGGAACAGTAAGCTTCATCGCGATGAGCTTAGGAACACCAACCTCGTCCAAAGCAAGCATCGGGTCAGGAGAAATAACAGTTCTAGCACAAAAGTTTGTTCTTTTTCCAGCCAGATTATGACGAATTCTACCTTCCTTGCTCTTTATTCTTTCAGTAATAGTCTTCAAAGGCTGGCCACTTCTGTGCCTTGCTGGAGGCAATTGAGCAATACTGTTATCAAAGAAAGTTGTAACGTGGTACTGCAACAAGTCCCACAAGTCCTCAATAATAATTTCCGGCGCGCCAGCATTAATGTTCTCAAACAACCTCTGATTAATCCTGACAATATCGCCAAGCTTGTGCGTTAAATCATCCTCAGAACGCTCACCACTTTCCAAAGTAATAGAAGGTCTAACTGTAACTGGCGGAATAGGCAAAACTGTTAAAACCATCCACTCAGGCCTTGCAGTCTTTGGATTCAAACCGAAAACTTCAGCGTCCTCATCAGGAATCCTCTCAAGACGAGCACGAATCTCAATTGGCGAAATGCGCTTGTCGCCCTCAAGGAAAGTAGTAGGCTTTTCAATAGTAATCTTAACCTGCTTTGCCTTGCAATGAGGACACTTTCCACCAGTCTTTGAGCTATCAATCAAAGCCTTGACGGCAAGACGCCTTGCTTCAGAGCCTTCCTCAGTCTCAATCCTGTCCAGATGCGACTTGGCCTTAGCCCACTTCTCAGAAGAAATCATCAACCTGCTGCACTCTTTGCAAGTTGTCCTCAACAACAATTGAATAATCCTCACAAACTTAACATGAATAACCGATCTTGCCAATTCAATATAACCAAAATGACCAATGCATTCTTTCAATTTGCTGCCACAAGTCTTACACCTCAAACCAGGATCAATAACGCCAAGACGAACATCCATCAAGCCACCATCAACAGGATAACCCTCCTTGTCATAAAGTTCAGGCGTAACAATCTTGGCACTAGCCATCTTCTTAATCATCTTAGGAGAAAGAACACCAAACACCACGCTTGAAACCTGCTTGTAAACAAAATGCGCCATGGCCTCCATGCGCTCACGAGAATACTGCTCCCTCTCAATCTTTTCAACAGGAGCTTCTGCTACCTTCTCTTCAACCTTTTCTGCTTTCTTCTCCTCAACAACAGCTTCCTTGACTTCTTCAACAGCTGGAACTTCAACTACATCTGCTTCTACTTTTTCTTCTTTCTTTTTTCTCGGCATTTTAGTATTTGTTCCTCAACACTAGCTTGGGATAAATACCCAAGCTCTTAAACTCATCGAGTATCAACTTGAAAGCATAACTAATCTCTATGTCGCTAATCTCGACGTTCTCGCCACAAATCGGACAATAACGCTTGTCCTTGAAAGCATCATAAATAGCAATAATACCACACCCCTCACAAACAGGAACAACAGTCTTGTCAGAATCAAAACGCTCCTTCAACAACAAACTTGCGCCGTGAGCAACAAAAGTATCCTTCTCCATCTCTCCCAAACGCAAACCGCCCTCCTTTGCACGACCCTCTGTTGGCTGTCTCGTTAACAACTGGATAGGACCTCTTGCACGAGAGTGAATCTTGTTCGCAACCATGTGCTTCAGCTTAAGATAATACATATTACCAATAAAAATCTTAGCAACAAAAACCTCGCCAGTAATACCATTATACATGGTCTCAGTGCCACTTTCATTAAAACCAAGCGAGAGCAATTCCTTTCTTATATTCTTTTCAGGCTCGCCGCTAAATGTTGTGCCATCAATGAAACGACCGCTCAAAGCAGCAGTCTTGCCACCAATCAACTCAAGCAAGTGCGAAATCGTCATACGTGAAGGAATACCGTGAGGCGAAAACAACAAATCAGGAACAATACCACTTGCACTGAAAGGCATATTTGCTTCAGGAACAATAAGCCCAACAACTCCCTTCTGACCATGCCGGGAAACAAACTTGTCACCAATCTCAGGAACACGAGAATCACGAATTCTAACCTGGACAAGCTTATTGCCTTCCTCGTTCTCGGTCAAACAAACAAAATCAACAACGCCCTCCTCGCCATGCCTAAGCGAGATCGAACTCTCACGCCTAATATTAGAAGCAAGACTATACTCTTCCAAATTGGACAAGAACCTGGGCGGAGAAGTCTTGCCAATAACAACATCCTCCTCCCTAACTTTGGCCTCAGGATAAACAATACCATCACCTTCCAAGAAACGATAATCACGCTCTGACTTATAGCCCTTGACGTCTTTATCAGGAATGCAGATAGAGTCCATCAACCCACCGGAATAACGCAATTCCTCGCTAACAGCTGGACGGAAATAAGAACTCCTACCAAAACCACGCTCTATAGAACCCTTATTTATTATTACTGCGTCCTCCATGTTATAACCCTTATAGCTCATGATGGCCACGATAATGTTTTGACCACTCGGATGCGCAGCATAATCAGTAAGCTCGTGCATCATTGTCTGAACAAGAGGAAGCTGAGGATAGTGCATCAAGTTAACATCCATGTCAATACGCACAGGATAATTAGTAGCGTAAAGACCAATAGACTGCTTGAGATTTCTACTGCCAATGATCAAACGAGCAGACTGGATGTAATCACCATAAGGAATAAGACTCGTAACAATGCCAAGCATGACTAATGGAGAAATTTCCAAATGCGTGTGCTCAGGAGTAAGCTCTTGGTCAGAAAAAGCAACCAAAGAATTTTCTTCCTCGCCAGCATCCAAAAACTCAATAACGCCCTGATCAACCAAATCGCCCCAAGTCATCTCGCCCTTCTGCAACTGCTTAATGTGCTTATCAGTCAAAGCAGGCATGCCGCCATTCACAACGATCAAAGGTCTCCTGCACCTGCCACGAGAACTCTCCACATAAATATGGTTCATGATTTCATCAAAATAAACATTAACGTTGCTTGACATTGCGCCAGATCTGCGGTCCTGTTTTAACCTCTGGACGAACTCCTGAGCATTATCAACATCGCCCACAAACTTGCCATTAAGATAGACTTCACTCATGACAATGGCCTCAACCCAGCAGATTTCAAATGCTTCAAAACATCATCCTCGGAAATATTCTTGCTCACAGTAGCAAGCATGCTGAAGTTCTTTCTCAAACCAATATTCGTACCTTCAGGAGTCTCTGAAGGGCACAATCTTCCAAGATGCGTAGCGTGCAATTCTCTAGCCTCAAAGTTCTCCTGGCTGGCGCTCAAAGGAGAAACAACTCTTTGCAAATGCGACAACGTATTAAGGAAATTCAGCCTCTGAATTCTCTGCGAAACACCCTTCCTGCCACCAACCCAGTTACCAGTCGCCATGGCGCTGTAAATACGGCTTGTGAGAAGCTTGTCTCTAATTATAACCTTAATGCTTGGGAACTTGCCACGCTTCACAATCCTCTGGAAATTGTACAACACATCACCAATCAAAACCTTCAAGTTCATCCTGAACAAGTCTGCTAACAGGTCGCCAGACATCTTAATGCGCTTGTTCATATAATGGTCCTTGTCGTCCAAAGGAGCCTCGCCCTTAGACACGGCAATAAATTTTTTCAGCATCTTGCACAAATTATAAGCCTTAAACAAACGGTCTTCCTTTTTTGAACCGATGTGAGGAAGCAAATACTTGTCAATAAGCTCAATCATTCTTTCTAACCTGATTTCTCTAGTCTGAGTAATACCGATAAGCTTTGCAATACGATCCATCGCGTCCTCAGAATTCTTCACATCAACAAACTCGAAAAGGTTGATAAGAACTTCGTCGTGCTGCTTGTCCTTGCTAATGGACTGCATGATCTCCTCATCCTTCAACAAGCCCAAAGCCTTGATAACAATAATAATTGGAACACGCTTTACCCTCGTAAAACTGAGATAATAAATACCGTCCTTCATCTTTTCAACAGTGTGCGGAATCTTATACGAACCCTGCTCGCTGAACAACTTGCCAACAAACGCCGAAACACCGCCAGATTCCTCGTCGACCAAGAAACGGTTGGCACCCAAGTCCTCAATATTGACAAGAACACGCTCAGTACCATTAATAATGAAATAACCCCCAGGCTCGTCAGGATCCTCGCCTTTTTCTATAAGCTCCTGACGTGAAAGCTTGTTGAGATGACAAAAGTTGCTATGAAGCATTATAGGCAGATTACCAATCTGCGTGGTGAAACTTTCTCGCTGAACATCATTTACGTGAGCAGAAACCTCAATAAAAATAGGAGCAGAATAACTGAGTTTTCGCAACCTCGCCTCTGCCGGATAAATGTTCCTCTTGCTTCCATCAGCCTCAGTAATTTCAGGCCTTGTAACCCAAATTTTGTCCAGACGAATCTTGAAGCTCTCAACATTAGGAGGAATGATAGTTGGCTCTATCTCCTTGTTTTCTTCAACAACCTGACTAAGCTCCTTTTCAACAAAAAAATTAAAGCTTCCAATATTGGATTTTACAAAACTGTTCTCCTCAAAAAACTTCTTCACCAAAATCTTTGCAACAGTCATGCCACCACCCGCCTGTAAAACGCAACCACTCCAGCTGTTGGACTCTTCCTTGTGATTTTAACAATGTCCCCTTCCTTTACATCCAAGTGTTGAATTGCTTGGTCGCTCTTAAATATTCTCGGAAGGTTTGGCAACTCAATAGCATATTTCTCAAACAATTCCTTTGCTTCCTTCTCTGAAAGCTTGGAGTGCTTGGGGACCAACTCGTGTTTCGTTACGTCGAACTTTGCCATGGTTTAGTATAAAACGGGCCGGACGGGACGTTCAGACACAAGCACGCTTGCACCTTTTGAACCCGCGACCATTCGGTTAAAAGCCGAATGCTCTACCGAGCTGAGCTACCGGCCCTTGATCGTTCTTCACTCTGATAATAGCAATATGAGTATGACTCTTATGACTTTTAGAGAATTTTGTAAATTTTAACCCCATTGTGCGCACTACCTGACCAGTAATAGCTCTGGGAAAGGGGGTGCTTTATAAAGGTTGTGGTTTTTAAGGTATAAGTCTGGACAATTCACCAGACACTATTTCTCTTAAAAGCTCTATTGCGGCGTCTGGCGACATTCGCACAAAATCCGCAAGCTTGTTATCACCAAAACTCCGATAGAGCATATATCCCGAAAATCTAAACGTTTGAAGGTCTCCTTTCGAGAGAGACTCTTGTCTCCGCATACGTTCAACCAGAGACAAAAAACGCTGACCTGCTGGCTTGATTTTGCCAGTATTTTCTTCATGAACCTTGGAACATCTATCATCGTGAATAACCTGC
Source organism: uncultured Methanosarcinales archaeon (assembly GCA_964641265.1). GTDB lineage: Archaea > Nanobdellota > Nanobdellia > Woesearchaeales > ARS49 > CABMGU01. The sequence continues at coordinate 19,666 of CAZXKS010000007.1, forward strand.
TTTGCATATTGACTGGCGCTAAAGCAGTGAAAAACGACTTCAACGCGACTATCACCAAAGAGATCCTGGCCAGAATACCGCTCGTAGAAAAAACGACCAACAGCCATACCTGCAAATTTTACAGGAAAACAATCAGGCACCTTGCCTTCCCCTTGCACGAGATCTTCATATTTCTGAGTGAGAGGATTGTCTTCAAGCAGGTCAAAAAGCGTGAAGCTCTCGTTACCAAATTTTGGCCCCAAAAATTTCAATGCATCAATCAAGTACGGAACAATTCGCATATGAATCCACCCACATGAAATACGCCGGGACCGGGATTCGAACCCGGGTTGCAAGCGCGACAGGCTCGCGTGCTAGGCCACTACACTATCCCGGCATCGCAGACTACGTCTGCGGGTCTGCAACCTTCGCTAACGCTACAGGTTGCAGGCAATAAAATAAGCGTGATATAGACGATTTATAAATCTTATGCGAATAGAATATGTCAAGAACCACCTTCTAAACAGGTGGCGTGAACGATAAGTTCATGTAACTAGCGATGGCACGTGGTTCTTGAGCACGTGTCAGAAATGCAAAGCATTTCTGAGCACACTCGGAAATGCTCGGTATTTCCGATGCTCGGAAACCCCGTTTCCGACATGTGAAAAGAAAAAATTATTCCCCAAATTCTGCTACGAGATGAGCATACCGGTCATCATCGTCTACAACGCCTGCTGGCCGTTTCTCTGGCCTGCTAATCGGAATCTGGGATGTTTTCTTACGACCAGTCAAATAGTCCACAATAAGTTCTCTCAACTTCTTTGCAGTGTCCTTCTTCAGAGAAACCTCGCGATGCGTACCAAGCATTATGCTCGGAGAATACATCTGGCCTTCATATTGCACACTCAAAGTCGCACTCTTTTTCGTGTTGATATTTGTAACTTTAACCTCACGACCATTGTTCACAGGAGTGTCTTCAACAATACAATCCAGCGAGTCTGCCGCATCAACAATGCCAATGAAAGCAGTCATACCTGTCCTAGCACGCTCATCATCGCCCATAATAGCAACAGAAACTTTTGGCTTCACCAGTTGATTACGATCGTACTGCGCTTCAGACAGCAGCCATTCGAAAGTAGAACGGTTCAATTCAGGTAAATACTGTGGTCTTATTTGCATCTTCACTCACTCAAATTCAAGAGGCAAGCTGGGGGTTTATAACCCTTTTGGTTGATAACATGCCACACGCTGCATTTGTATCTAGACCTTTTGTTGTCCTAATAATAGTCTTAAAACCGGCCTTTATGAGCGCGTTTTTGAACGCCAAAGAAACATCTGCAACAGGCCTTGCAAAAGAGATGCCTGGCACATTATTATAAGGAATCAGATTAATAACAACGTGCTTGAAATCTTTTAACAATTCAGCCAATTGTTTGGCATACTCAAGATTATCATTAATGCCTGCTAACAATACATACTCAATCATCAAAGGACCATGCTTTGAAAAAGGGAATTCTTTGCAGGCATCAAGAACGTCCCTTATTGGAAAACGATTATTCAACGGCACAATTTTGCTTCTTAGTTCATCGTTTGGAGCATGAAGCGATAACGCCAACTGGCACTGCGTATCTTTGCCTAACGTTCTGATTTTATCCGGCAAACCAACAGTAGAAACAGTAATCTTCTGCCAGCTAAAACTTTGCCTTCTGAACTCATTAACAGCTTTGACCACATTATCATAATTATGCAACGGCTCACCCATACCCATAAAGACAATGTTTGTGATTTTCTGTTCACTGACAGACTGCATCAACGACAATTGACCAACAATCTCCTCTGCTGACAAATTCCTTGTAAAACCCATCAAGCCAGTAGCGCAAAAAGAACACTTCATAGCGCAGCCAACCTGAGAAGAAATACAAGCACACAAAGTACGCTTGTGATGAATAAGGACAGACTCGACCTTTTTGCCGTCGGCTAACTCAATCAAGAATTTCCTAGTGCCGTCCGAAGCTTTGACTTCTGAAGCGATACGCATAATAAAAGTTACTAAAAACCAGCATACTTAAGCTTTTCCAGTTAAAATCCCATAAACACCAATCAAACTCAATACAAAATCGAGCAAATAACCCAAAGCAACAGCCTTTCTAAAGAAGAATAAAATCACAATGATTGTTCCTTCAGCAATTTTCGTGTATATTAAAGTCTGAGCGGGATCTAACGTCAAATAAGCAAAAATAAATGCAAAAACGAAAAAGAAAATCCTTGGAAGCACCCACCAGCCTACGAGAAACTCAATAACATTTCCGGAAAAAGTCTTAGCCACGTCCTAACTCCCCAACAGCAACAGCATAAGTCGCAGCATACGGGCCAAGCGCCATTGCGTCAGCAGAAACAGCGTGCAAAGACTTCTGAGCCATTTTCTCATACTTTTTATCCTTAGTAATCATGCCGAGCAGTCTCAAAATAAGCGCGGCAAAAGCATTCTCGAAAACAGGCTTGCGGCGCTCTTTTAATTTGCCAACGGAATCTTTTGATGAAAGAATATCATAAAATCCGCCATTCTTTTTATCATAAAACTCTTCCAAAGCCTTTGCGACAGTCAAAGCTTTGGCCTTCCATTCAAGCTTTCCAGTAATTTTGAACGCATAAATCAAAGCTGCCAACAGGTTAACGTGATCCCTCAACAAATAAACCGGTTTTTCAGCAGGATAATAATGCGCAACACAACCACGAACATTCAACTTGTACAAAGACTCGAGCAATTTTAGCGCAACTTTTGTATATTCAGGCTCCATGCTTGCGGCCTCGAACAAAGCAAGCGCCACCTCAGCATTCCTGTCAGTATAAATCGTCTTATCAATAGAAGGCGCTTCGTGACGCATACGCTCAGTCAAAGGAAGCTTGCAATAAGCCTCATCAGCATCCTGACTACCATAAAACAAACCCTTATCGTTATCATACATCATCGTGAACAGCCAAAACAACGTCTTGTTAACAGCAGACAAGTATTCCTTCCTGCCAAACAAACGATACGCAGACAAATAATTCGTCAACAACCTTGCATTATCCTCAAGCATCTTCTCAAAATGAGGAATAGTCCAGTTCTGCTGCGTGGCATAACGGAAAAAACCGCCGCCAACATGATCAAAAAACTCGCCTTTCAACATTTTCATAAAAGTATGATCAAGCATCTTCTTGGCATCGCCGTCTTTTAGCTTTAGAACCCGCCAGATCAAATACTCAACAATATCGTGCTGAGGAAACTTCGGCTCAAGCCCAAAACCACCATTAACAGGATCATAAAAAGACTTAACCATACCATAAAAGGCATCCTGATCAAACTCAACAGGTTTTGGAAACGCTTCTTTTTTCTTTTTTGCCGGCTTATACTTCTTGAATCTAACGAGCGAATCCTCCAAAAACTTAATCATGTGCTGCGGAGGAACATAAGTAGCAGCAGAAACAACCTCGCCATCATGCGCAAGAATAGCAGTCGTTGGCCAGCCGCCAACATTATAACGCTCATTAATGTCAGGCCGCTTGTCGGTGTCAACTTTTATTGAAACAAAATTCTTGTTAATAAACTCGGAAATCTTCTCATTGGAATAAGTTTCCCTGCTCATCGTATGGCACCAATGACACCAAACAGCAGAAATGTCCAACAAAACAGGCTTTTTCTCCTTCTTAGCCTTCAGAAACGCTTCCTTGCCCCAGTCAAGCCAGTTCAATCTTTCCATAAAAACTTATCCAACTTACTCTTAGCCTTTTCACGCTCTTTTTGATGATGAACAAGGAACGCGCGCACCTTATCTATCGCTATCTGCTTCAACTCAGAAGTCAACATTTTACCAGATTTATAGTCATCATAGATTTTCTTCAACTTCTTATCAGAAGGCTCAAGACCATAACGCAACATCTGGAAAGCAACGTCAACATCAGGATTACCGCCCTTCTTTCGATGCTCCTCAACAGTCGGCTGACCGCCAGAAAATGCAAACTTCTTAATCTTACGCTCAGCCTCATCAGGAGAATCAGTCAAAGCAATAAAAGACAAAGGATCGGAAGAAGACATCTTGCCTCCCTTCAAGCCAGGCTGGAACAAATGATACGTCGAGCTTAACTGAACAAACTTGAACGTTTTCTGGCGCGAAGCCAAATCACGAGCCAAACGCAAATGAGGATCTTGGTCAACACCAACCGGCACAACAACAGACACAGGCCCCTCAAACTCAGGCAACTGCGGGTGAAGCATATCAGAAGCCTGCAACAACGAAGCAGACATCTTTCCAGGAGAAATCTCGCCGTACACGGCACGGAATTCATTAAAAGTCGCGTAACGCGACAGCATACTCGCCAAGCTATAATACGCATTTGACTTTTTGCCATCAGGCGAACGCTTTGACTGGAAATAAAAATCACAATTCTTAGGCTCAAGACCAAGAGCAATATAATTCAACAAATACTCCTCAACTGCAACCTTGTGAAGTTCAGCAAGATCAGGATTCCTCGTGTTATAAGCCTCAATGTCAGCAACAGCCACGTAAACTTTCGCGCCTAACTTCTGATAAAAAACAATCTGGTCAGCAACCATCTTATGCCCAAAATGAAACTTACCAGAAGGCATCAAGCCAGTCATCATCACAAAAGGCTTCTTCTTCTCAACAGCCTCAACAATCCTGCCAAAATCACGCTGAGCAAAAACAATATTACGCCTAAACAAAACATTATCAAACTGCTTTGGCAGAGCAGCCATCGGTCTAAGACCAAACTCCTTAATCAAACGCTCATAATCAATAGCGCCCCTAACTTCCCAAGGAGTAATCACCAGTTTTTCAGCCATAAGTAGAGAGTAAGAAGAGGGGTTTTAAAATGTTGTGCTACTCCCACTTGTCCACAAACATTTTTTCCTTCAGCTGGCCCAAGCTAACAAGCTTTTTCTCAACACCCTCAACCATTGCAGGCGGGCCACAAATGTAAATATCATATCCTTTTTTGAAATACTTTTGCAAAAAGTTCTGGACCCTGCCGCGCTCGCCATCCCACTGAGGAAACTGGTCAAGAGTAATCGTGACAACCATTTTGAAATTCTTATTCACTTTCAACTCTTCCAGCTCCTTCCGATAAATAAAATCACTAGGCGTTTTCATGCTGTAAATCAACAAAACTTCCTTTCCTTCTGCCAATGCCTGATGAATCATTGGTCTAAAAGGAGCAATACCGGTTCCGCCAGCAACAAACAAATACTTTTTAGCAGGCCGCAACCAAAACATACCGTAAGGACCATCAACACTAATTTTAGAACCGGCAGAAAGGTCCTGCAAGTGAACACTTAGGCCATGGCCGCGCGCAATACACAACTCAATATGCTCCTCACCTGGCTTAGAAGCAATACTAAAAGCCCTGCGCAACGGCTTATTATTCGCTCCAAGAAAATCATCACAATAAACACCAACCCACTGGCCCGGCCTAAAAGCAAAAGAAGAAACGCCATTCCAAGTAAGCCTTACAAGCCTAACCCTGGGAGTTTCCTGTAACACCTCTTTTACAACAGCCTGAACTTTCATAATATTTATTAACACACATGAGCATATAAAAGGTTTATCATGGAATACTGTTGCAAAGCCTGCGGAGTTTTATTTGAAAGCCAGGAATGGGCACAAAAGTGCGAGGAATTGTGTTCAAAACACAAAAGCTGCAATCTGGAAATAATGAGGCACGCAAAATGACAGAAAACGCGACCTTCGCCGCAGGATGCTTCTGGCACGTAGAAGAAGCATTCAAAGAAGTAAAAGGCGTTCTTAACACGACAGTCGGCTATATGGGCGGAAAAATGAAAAATCCCACATACGAAGACGTGTGCTCAGATAAAACAGGCCACGCAGAAGTCGTGCAAATAGAATACGATCCTAAAATTGTTCCTTATGAGAAATTGCTGGAAGTCTTCTGGACAATACACGACCCGACACAGAAAAACAAACAAGGACCTGACGAAGGAACACAATATAGGTCAGCAATATTTTATCATACAGAAGAACAGAAGAAAATTGCAGAAAAATCAATTAAAGAAGAACAGAAAAAGTATAAAGAAAAAATCGCAACAGAAATCACAAAAGCAGGAACGTTCTACAAAGCAGAAGAATACCACCAGAAATATTTAATGAAAAAAGGAGCAAAGAGTTGTTAATTAAGCTCTTGATCAATCTTTTTTGTAAGAATAAAACTCATTTTCACTTCTAACCCTTTATAATTCTCAAGCTCGCCACGATAAATCTTTCCTGCAAAACAGCCAAGATTTCCGTACTTCCCATCAGTATAAATCTCGCCCTTCCAAAAATCAGTCTTCAACTTCTTGCGCTTTAAATCCTTATAATGCATCTCAATCACAGCAAGTGCCAACTCACGGCTTTCTTCTTCTGTAACTCTACGTGTAAAATCCAGATAAACAATTTCCCACAAATCATGGCTCATACCAAATCAAAAAAAGAACAGGTTTATATTACTTGCACAAGGCTTAAAAAATCACTTACAGGTCGTACACTTCGCCCTAACTCTCTCCTGCGCAATCTTCAACGCGGCAGCACGAGGAATAACACCCTCCTTTTTCGCCCTTTCCAAAGTAAGCTGAGTGTTCTTCGTAATCTTTTCCTCAACAGTCTTAAACATCTGCTGCTCAGTACCGCCAATATACTCGACGTAACTGGAAATCACTCCGCCGGCATTCGCAACAAAATCAGGAACAACAACAACGCCATTCTTTGCCAAAGCCTCTTCAGCTTCCATCGTCGTGGCAATATTACTGCCCTCAACAATCAATTTTGCCTTAATCTTAGGCACGTCGCCAACTCCAAACAAGTCAGGAATGGCCGCAGTAACGAAAACATCAACCTCCTGGAAACAAATATCCTTGTTCGGCAACACTTTACCGCCATAAGCAGTAACAGTGCCCTTAGACTTCTTAACTTCAAACAATTTCTTGCCATCAATACCCTCAGGCACGACCAAAGTTCCCTTGCTGTCAGAAATTGCCACTAATTTTGCGCCAGCCTCGGACATAAATTTCACGACAAACTCGCCAACATTACCATAACCCTCGACAGCATAAGTAACCTTCTTGATATCCATGCCCATATGCTTCAAAGCAACCTTAATTGCATGAAAAACACCAAAACCAGTTGAACCAAGCTCGTGAGGAATGCCGCCAAGAGCCTTAGGCTTACCAGTACACGCCTTCATATCACCATTCGCTTTAGCAAACACTTCCATCTCGTGCTCGGTAGTATTAATATCAGGACCAGCACAATAATACTGAGGACAAACGCCCTTGAGCAACTTTGAAAAAGCAGCAACCCACTCATCCTTCTGCTGAGGAGTAAGCTTTTTAGGATCACCAGTAATGCCGGACTTCGCACCACCAAAAGGCAAATCGGCCATGGCATTCTTCCAAGTCATAGTGCGAGCAAGCCTGAAAACCTCTTCTTTATCAACAGTCGGAGTAAATCTGATGCCGCCCTTGCCAGGACCCAAAGCAGTATTGTCAATCACCAAAACTCCCCTCATTCCCAACTTCGGATGATAAACTTCAACAATCCGCTCAGGACCAAAATCATCAAACATTTTTTCCATATGCACCACCCTATATTAGTTTTTCACCAGTTTCCTCATCATAAATATGAATAACCTGAACAGGACAAACCTCTGCTGCCTCCTTGTTCAGAGTCAAAGCACTTTTCATCTTATCAGTCATCTGCTTCTCAGTAATGATTAAAATTTCGTTGCCGTTCTCATCAGTCTTGCCGCCAATCAAGTGCGCCTTGCCATCCTCTTTCATCTCCCAAAACTCAGGAGCAACAGCAGCACAAGCAGCCGCGCCAATGCAATTCTTTCTCTCATAAACAATCTTATACTTCTTTTCAGGCATAAAGAAAAAAACAGGCTCAACAATTATAAATCTTTTGTTGAAAACAGCTCATCAACGTCAACAATCGGCTTTCTATCCTCAAAACAGTCCTCAAAACTATGCATGTAGCGAATTCTGTCCTCGCCTAACTGCCAGCACAAAAACTTATCCTCGCCATTGGTCCTGAAAGGAAAATCAACCAAGCCATCATCAATATCCTTAACAATAACTCCAAGCTCGTTCAACTCCTCAATAACCTTGTAAAACTGATAATACAAGCGATGGAACTCCTTATTAGCCCTAACCTGCTCGGTAACAAAATAATGAAAACCATCCTCATTGCTAATTTCAAGCGTCACATCATGAGTTTCCAAAAGCCAAGCAATCTGGTCGCGCAAACGCTGAGCTTTTCTCACGAGCTTTTCTACAAGGGGCAAACTTTTCTCTGCCTGCTCAATCGTAAAATGCATCACCCAGCCTCCACAGGCAGCCCTGCCTCAGACCATTCTGCAATGCCGCCCTCGTACGCCTTAACTTTAAAATTCATGCCTGCAAGCTTTTCAGCAGCATAACCTGACAAAGGACAAGTGTATCCACCGCAATATACCACGATCAATTTTGACTTGTTCAACTTTTTCGCCTCTTTGTCAATCTCATCAGCAGGTAAACTCTTTGCGCCTTTAATATGTTTCTGTAAAAAACTGGCACACTGACGAACATCAAACAAAACAAAATCACTCTTTTCATCCAACATCTTCTTCAACTCCTCTTTTGAAATAATTCCGTACTTAGCCATAATGCTCTAAAGCGTGAACTAACAACCTAACACCAAAACCAGTCCCTCCTTTTCTAACGTATTCCAAATCCTGCTCAGCCCAAGCAGGACCAGCAATATCAATATGAGCCCACGGAGTCTTCTCAACAAAGGCTGCCAAAAAAGCACCTGCAGTAATAGCACCAGCCTCTTTCCTAATAATTCCCAAGTTTCTTACGTCAGCAATTTCTGACTTAACCTGCTCGTGATATTCCTGGAAAAAAGGCAACTCCCACAAACGCTCGCCAGTGGCAGTGCCAGACTTAATCAGATGCTCGATCAACTTCTTATCCCTACCCATAATGCCTGCACAAACACCGCCCAAAGCAACAACACAAGCACCAGTCAAAGTAGCAAGGTCTATCATCGCGTCAGGCTTCAAATTCTTCTCAGTATAAGCCAAAGCATCTGCAAGAATAACCCTGCCCTCAGCATCAGTATTAGCAATCTCAATTGTTTTTCCGCTATAAGTCGGCACAACATCGCCAGGCTTGTAAGCATCCATGCCAGGCATGTTCTCAGTAGCAGCAAAAACGCCAACCACGTGAACCTTAAGCTTCAATAAAGCAGCAGCGCGAACAGCAGCAATAACCGTAGCAGCGCCAGCCATGTCATGCTTCATAGACAACATTCCTTCCTCAGGCTTCAAATTCAAGCCACCACTGTCAAAAGTAATACCCTTGCCAACCAAAGCGACCTTTTTCCTGCCACCGCCATTATACTCCATGATTACAAAACGCGGCTCGTTAACACTACCACGATTAACAGCCAACAACGCCGTAAGACCAAGCTTTTCAATCCCCTTCTTATCATAAACCGTTACTTTAACACCGAGCTTTGTAAGCTCTTTAGCAGTATTGGCCAACTGTTCTGGCTTTAGATTACTCGCAGGCTCGTTAGCCAAATCCCGCACTAGATTAGAACACTCTGCAATAATCACGCCCTTTTTAACAACAGCCTCAACACCATCGCCAACCAAAGTAACCCTGGAAAGAACCTTAATCCTGTCTTTATCGACAGTACGATACTTGATGTATTGGTAAGCGCCAAGCACGCTGCCCTCTGCAACAGCCTGCGCGCGCTCATGCCTAGAAGTGCCAGGAACGTCAAGAGAATGCAATGTAGTAGCATACTCAGTAATACCACAAAAGTCCCTAACAATCTTAGCACTTAAACCAGCCGCGCGCCGCAAAGTCTCCGAATTAGCATCCTTTTGCTTCCCAAGGCCCAACAATAGAATGTTTTTTGCCGGAATCTTGTCGAGAGTTGAGACCAAGCGGAACTGCAGCCACTCACCCTCAAACTCCTTACCCTTAATCGCATGAGCAATCGCACCATTCAACTTCGCGTCAACAGTCTTAAGCTCTGCGGGCAATTTCTCAGCCGGAAAAAACAAGCCAACGACAATTAACTCTGTTTTGAAAGAATCAAGCTTAGCATCAACAACACGAACTTCCATCAAAAAATTAATTATGCAAGCTTATTTATAAGTTTTTTGTTATAATTTCACAAATTCCCTTTTCAGAAACAACGCATCGTCTTCAACATTAGGACTTTCCGTGATAACAACACCCTTAATCTTGAATTCCTTCCAAGCTTTCAGCATATCACGCCAGTTAAAATCAGAATCCTTGAAATTCAAATGATTCTTCTCGCCCTTAGGACCATAATTAATGCCACAGCACTGAATGTGCATATTATCGAGAGCTTCTCGACCGAGTCCTTTTTCTATCTGCGACAAAATATCCCTAAACTCTTCGAGCGTGTTATTTTTACCATTATAACGCGCGTGCAAGTGGGCGAAATCAACACAAGGCAAAACTTGCTCAACTTCCTGCGCAAGCTTAATAGTCTCCTGCAAGTCACCCCACTGAGTTTCCTTACCAGTAGTTTCCGGACGAATCCAAAGCTTAATTCCCTCATCTTGAAGCTTTTTCACAATATCCTTTACGCCGTGTTTGACAATCTCGTGAACTTTCTCTTTCGGCCGACCAAGATAAAAGCCCATATGCCACGTAATACTCCAGCCACCACACTCGTAAACTCGTCTAGCAGCGGATAGCATTCTGTTAACAGAAGCGTGCAATTTTTCAGTTTCCAGAGCTGCAAGATTAACATAATACTGCCCGTGACAAGTAAGAACGATTCCCAAATCACTTGCAACCTTCTTAATCTCCTTTGCAACATCCTCATTCACATTAACGCTATGGACAAACTCGAACTCCATAGCGTCAAGACCAAGATTTTTGACCTGCATTACTCCATTAAGAGTATTAGAAGGAGAAGTAGACAAAGGAATGCCGGGAGTGCCGAACAGGAGAGACTTCACAGGAGAAACATAAATCACAAAATTTATAAGCATTGTGCAACAAGAAACACTAGATGAAAGCATTCTTTGAAAAACATCACGACACATTCTACGCAATCGCGAGAATAATCAT